>CALDHV010000261.1 GCA_937902305.1 uncultured Clostridia bacterium | reverse complement strand
AGGATTTTTCATCGGTTTACAACTCCTGTTTTTTCTATCACCAATACTATACACTTTCATCTATCAAAAATCAAGATATGATATTTTACACGCAATAAAATTAATAGTATTGCTAAGACGCATCGATATCATGATGCAGCCATCAACTGGGTGAAACAGCAAGAAGATATACTGCGGATATTTGACCGATTTAAATGAGAAAGGATACAATTATGGTAAAAGTTATACACCCAAACGATAATTTATTCTTAAAAAGGCGTAAACAGCGATACAATGCGCTACCCGAAGATATTCAAGTGAAGCTGGATGCATTGGATGAAGAACAGAATCCAAATGAATATCAGCTCAAACTAATCAAACGAAAAAGAGTACATCCTAAAAAGGGTGATATCTTTTTGGTTAGCCCCAGAGACAATTTGTACTTCTATGGGCTGGTTATGAAAGATAGCATCAATAATATCAATGGAGAAGATCTGCTCATTGTAATGATATTTAAAGACAAAGCAACCTTTGTCGATGGCGCTACAGTTACGCCGGGTTTTACGCCGGATTTTAAAAACCTGCTTATTCGGCCTTGTACAGTGGGCAGAGAGTATTGGACGAGAGGTTATTTTTTCAATGTCGGTCACACAGACGAATCTTTTGAACAGATTGATTACGGTTTTTACGATATCGTATTAGGGTTTTATTGTAATGAATATCGTCAAGAGATCACCGCGCCTCAAGATCCCAACTTAGTAGGTCTATTTAGTGTATCAACAATTACTGGCATAGGCCGTAAAATCAACGAGGAGCTAATCATCGACAGTAGTTTGGCAGAACTTCCATAACAATCAATGCCCGATCTAATTTCCAATTAGATCGGACATTTCTAAGGATCCCAGTTGGTTAAACTTTGGGTTCTTAGCATGGGATGCCGTTTCCGTTGTGTTACCCTTTGTCCCGGGTTCTTATGTTGGTAAGGCTGCTAAGGTTGTCGGCAAGCTGGATGATGTTGCAGATATTTGCAAAACGGCTAAACGGGTAGGCAATGTAGTCGACACAGTGGATGACGTTGTAGACACTGCAAAAGCCATTAAAAAGACCGCATCTACAGCAAATAAGATCAGCGATCTTTCCAAAGCCGCAAAAAAGACGGTCGATGCCACGCTCAGCACCGCCAAAAAGGCCGCGCAAGATGCAACAAGTCAGTTCAAAAAACTAGCCAACCAAACGCAAAAAGCGGTTGCTGAATTACAGGAAAAAGCAAGCAAAGCAGCCAAAAAAGTTGATGTTAATGTTGGCACCGGTTTTAATGACTGGCTGAACAAAGGAGCCGCAGATAATAAAGTATATTTTGGTGTAAGCAAAGACGATAGGTATGTATATACCGGAATCACCAAACAGTCTACAGACGCGCGACTTTAATAAGGTAAAAGGAGATGTGGGGGAATGATCAAAAGGTTTATCAGATATTATAAGCCGTATCTCGGGCTGTTTTCGCTGGATATGGCGTGCGCCCTGTTGATTTCGGGGGTCGATCTTGCCTATCCGCTGATCTCCAAGTATGCGCTGGAGACCTTGCTCCCGCTGAATGCCTACCGCGCGTTCTGGATGTGGATGCTGATTTTGGTCGTCGCCTATGTCGTTAAGGGCGTGTTTCAGTTCATCGTCACCTACTGGGGACATATGCTCGGTGTGTATATGGAAAGCGATATGCGGCGCGATCTGTTCACCCATCTGCAAACGCTGTCCTTCCGCTTTTTCGACCAGCACCGCACCGGCAAGCTGATGTCTCGCGTCATCAGCGACCTGTTCGAGGTCGTCGAGCTGGCGCACCACGGCCCCGAGGATCTGTTCATCTCCATCATCACACTGGTCGGCTCGCTCATCATTATGTTCACCCTGCGGTGGGAGCTGGCACTGGTTATTACCTTGCTGGTACCGGTGCTGATCGGCTTTACTGTTTTCCGCCGCACACATATGGCGGCGGCAAGCCGTGCCGTCAAGGAGAAGATCGGCATTATCAACAGCGATATTGAGGCGGCGATCACCGGCATCCGCACCGCCAAGGCATTTACCAACGAAAGCTACGAAAGGGCGCGGTTTGAAAACGGCGTCAAGATGTATAAGACCGCCCGCACCGGCTTTTACCGTCAGATGGGTATTTTCGGTGCCGGCACCGATGTCATCACCAATCTCATCAATGTCGCGGTCATCACCGCCGGCGGGCTGCTCATCATCGGCAAAAAGCTGGATTACATCGACCTGATGGTCTTTACGATGTACATATCCTCTTTCCTTGCGCCGATCCGCAAGCTGGCGAACTTTGTCGAGCAGTATACCACCGGTATGGCGGGCTTTGTGCGGTTCCAGGAGCTGATGGCGATCGAGCCGGAGATCCACGATGCGCCGGACGCCAAGCCGCTTGTCTGCGACGGCGGACGTGTCGAATTGCAGAATATCGTTTTCCGATATAACGAGAATAAGCCGGTATTTCACGGGCTGACCCTCGACATCCCCGCCGGTCAGACCGTCGCGCTGGTCGGGCCGTCCGGCGGCGGCAAAACGACGCTGTGCCACCTGATCCCGCGTTTCTACGAGATCGACGACGGCGCCATACGCATCGACGGGCAGGACATCCGCGATGTGACGGTGCGCTCTCTGCGGGAGAAGGTCGGCATCGTTCAGCAGGATGTGATGATCTTCGCCGACACGGTGATGGAAAATATCCGCTACGGGCGCCCCGATGCGACCGATGAGGAGGTCGTCGAGGCGGCGAAAAAGGCGGAGATTCACGACACCATCCTCGAAATGCCGCAGGGGTATCAAACCTATGTCGGCGAGCGGGGCGTGATGCTGTCCGGCGGGCAGAAACAGCGTGTCAGCATCGCCCGCATATTTCTCAAAAACCCGCCCATCCTGCTTCTGGATGAGGCGACCTCCGCGCTGGATACCGTGACCGAGGCGCATATTCAGGCGGCGCTCGAAAAGCTGTCCCGCGGGCGCACCACGCTGGTGGTGGCGCACCGTCTGTCCACCATCCGCAACGCGGACTGCATCGCCTATGTGGACAAAACCGGCATCCGCGAGCTCGGCACCCACCGCGAGCTGTTGGAAAAGGGCGGCTTCTACGCCGAGCTGTACAACGCGACGCAGGCGGTGCAATGATCCCCGACGATCTGTAAAAAAGGAGGCTGTGCCGTGAATAGCGAGACATCCGTCCGCGAGCTCAAAGGCGTCGGCGAGCGCCGCGCCGAGCAGTATGCGCGGCTCGGCATCCACACGGTCGGCGATCTTTGCCGCTACTATCCGCGCACCTACGAAAACTGGGCATCCCCGATCGCGCTGTGCCAGGCGATGCCGGGCGAGGCGTGCTGTATCCGTGGCTATGTTATTCAAGCGCCGACCGAATACCGGGTGCGTAAGGGGATGACGCTGTTCCGTTTTAAAGTTTCTGACGGGCAGGATCGGGTGCAGGTGACGCTGTTCAACAACCCCTATGCCGCCAAAGCGGTGCATTATGGGGAGGACATTCTGCTGTACGGCATCGTCGTCGGTGAGGGACGGCGGTTTGAGATGACCTCACCGCAGATCGCCCCCGCCGCGACCGGACAGCGCATCCGTCCGCTTTACCGACAGACCGAGGGCTTGTCCGCGCGGATGATCGAAACCAATGTGCGGCAGGCGTTGGCGGTGTGCCCGATACCGGAAATATTGCCCGATGACCTGTGCGCATCGTTGCAGTTGTGTGATGCGCAAACCGCTGTGCGCAATATTCACTTTCCGCCGAATGAGCGCGCGCTGGAGGAGGCACGGCGGCGGCTGATCTTTGAAGAATTGTTCGTGTTGCAGTTGGGATTACTTCGGATCAAGGGACGGCAACGCGCATCCACCGGCGTGACCGTCGCCCGCTCCTACAGCGAGGAATATGCCGCGCTTTTGCCGTTCACCCTGACCGGCGCCCAGCGCCGTGCGCTGGAGGAGTGTATTTGCGATCTGCAAAAGAATGAGCCGATGTCCCGGCTGGTGCAGGGGGATGTCGGCAGTGGCAAAACGGCGGTTGCCGCCGGGGTCGCCTACACCGTCATCCGGGAGGGCTGGCAGGTGGCGCTGATGGCGCCGACCGAGATCTTGGCAAGCCAGCACGCCGAGACGTTGCACGCCCTGCTCGGTGATCGGGTGCGGGTCGCTTTGCTGACCGGCGCTGTTCCGGCGGCGCGGCGGCGGCTCTTGCTCGAACAGCTTGCCGCCGGGGAGATCGACCTGCTGGTCGGCACCCACGCGCTGTTGACCGATACGGTGCAATTTGCCCGGCTGGGGCTGGTCATCACCGACGAACAGCACCGCTTCGGTGTCCGACAGCGAGCATTGCTTGCCGCCAAGGGCGCCAATCCGCATATGCTGATTATGTCCGCGACCCCCATTCCGCGCACGCTGGCGCTGATTTTGTACGGCGATCTCGATGTGTCGGTGCTGGATGAGCTTCCGCCCGGCAGACAGCCGGTCGAGACGTATGCCGTTGGCTCGGATAAGCGCGAACGCGCCTACGGGTATGTGCGCCGCTTTCTCGATGAGGGGCGGCAGGGCTATATCGTTTGCCCACTGGTGGAGGAGGGAGAGGAGCTGTCCGACCTGCGTTCCGCCACCGCCGTTTTTGACCAACTGCAAAACGGGCCGTTCCGCGACTATCGGCTCGGTCTGCTCCACGGCAAAATGCGCCCCGCCGACAAGGACGCGACGATGGCGGCATTTGCCGCGGGCGAGATCCGGCTATTGGTGTCCACCACCGTCATCGAGGTTGGGGTGGATGTGCCGAACGCGGTCATTCTGGTGGTGGAAAACGCCGACCGTTTCGGTCTGGCACAGCTTCACCAGCTACGCGGGCGAATCGGGCGAGGGCAATATCGCTCCACCTGCATTCTCATTTCGGATAATCACGGCGAGGAAAATCGCCGCCGC
This sequence comes from uncultured Clostridia bacterium, assembly GCA_937902305.1. Taxonomy (GTDB): domain Bacteria; phylum Bacillota; class Clostridia; order Oscillospirales; family Acutalibacteraceae; genus UBA5905. Next base: position 26,856 of record CALDHV010000261.1, on the reverse strand, counting down.
CTACAGGTGATGTGCGCCACCACCGATGGCTTCCGCATCGCGGATGAAGACCTCAAAATGCGCGGGCCGGGCGACTTTTTCGGCGACCGCCAGCACGGGTTGCCCCGCTTGCATATCGCGGATCTGATGAGCGACACCCGATTGCTGGAATATGCGCAACGCGCCGCCGCCAATCTGCTTTCGGGCGATCCCGCCCTCGAAAAAGAGGAAAACCGCCTGCTGGAGCAAGCGGTCAGGCAATTATTCGACAAGGTCGGCGAGCAAGGGCTCAACTGACCGTCACATCGCTAAATATAACAGCGCGGCGGCAAGCTCCGGCTTGCACCCGCCGCGAAACAGCATCGCCGCCAATCCGAGCAGAAACAGCCGCTCCGGGTCGGCGGCATCGTTTTTTGTTTCCGTATCGGTCGGCACCGGCGCGGGCGGACGCGCCGCCGCCAGCGAGTCGGCGGTACGCCCCTGATGCTCCTCAAAAATGCGGCGGTTTTGCTCCTGCATTCGCTTGACCCGCCGGGCGGCGGCTTGTTGCATCTGCATCATATCGTCGCTCATCGCTATTCCCCCTTCAGCAAGCCGGATTCCTGCAACAGCGGCATCAGCTCTACCAGACGCAACAGCCGTATCGCCTCATCCAGTCGCTTTTCGCGCTCCCCGTGCAGATAGGGGCGCAAGGCGCGTAGTAGCCGTGTGCCGTCGCTTTCCTGCCCGAGCTTGCCGATCAGCGGCATCAGCCCTTCGACCGGCAGGGCGGGCGGCGACACCGGCAAGGCGGGTGGCGGTGCGGCATCGGACGGCGGCGCGGTACCCAATGCCGCCATTGCCGAGCGCACCTTCGCCATTCCGTCCGGCGAGGATAGCAGGCGGGTCAGCTTTTCGTTGAGATCGTCCACGGCTTACTCCTCCTCCGACCGAAGCAGGGCACGTAGCGCGGGGTTGGCAGCGAGTGCGCGTAGCTGCTCCGGGTCACGGATCAGCCGCTCGATCGCCGCTTGCATTTCCGGGGTAAGCGGTGCGGCTTGCCCCGCCTCATGGGTGATCCCGTCAAGCCCCTTTTCCGCAAATGTTTTTTGCAAAGCCTGAGGCGTTGTTCCGAGCCGCCCGGCGGCGTATTGCATCAGGCGCATCAGCTCCTGCTGTGAAAATCCTTCTGCCATGGACCATTCCCCCTTTTCTATGGTATTATCTTATGGACGCGCGCCGCGAAATATGACAGATTAGACGCTAGATGTTAGACGCTAGACGCTAGATGATAAGGGTTTCGGTTTCAGCGTAGCCGGAGGCTCCTGCGTGTGCCGGGGCTGTGCCGTAGGGGAGGGGCAAGCCCCTCCCCTACGGGGGTGGTTTCAGCGCGTCGGAGGCAATTGTGCCAATCGGCAGTTTCTGCCATCGGATTGCCGCGACGGTGTGCGATCCCCCTTGACGAAAAAACCCGTTTGGGGTATACTATACGGCGAAGGAGATGAGTGCCGATGGAACGGGCAATGCCACCTTACCCGCAAGCAGAACAGGAGCTGATGGCGCAAAATCTGCGCGCGGCGCGGGAGTGGGTCAGTAGCCGGCAGGATGTTTTGCTCCATGTCACGGATACGGAATATGCATATTATCCGTATTATGACGAGCTTTTCCGCACGGTGCGTCCGGCGATGCTTGTCCACACGGGAGATCTGGCGGATGAATACAAGGCGGGGCGACGCGAGGAGGATCGCGCCCCGTGGACGGCATCGGTACCGCTGATGCTTGGCTGTATGCGGCGCTCCGGCGCGGCGCGGCTGGTCATCTGCCCCGGCAATAACGACCTGCCGGATACGCTGGCGGCGCTGGCGCCGGATATGGAGATCGTGCCGCGCAATACGGTGCTTTCCTTCTCCGGAATGACCTTTGCGGTGTGCCACGAGATCCACCTCATCGACACCGACGCGCCGATGGTTCTGTACGGGCACGGATTTACCGGCGAGCCGTATCCGCGGAGCATACTCCGGCAGGACGGGCGGCGGTACTATAACGCGATGTGGGGCGTGACGCTGTTTTGTCCGGCGACCGGGGAAAGCCTGTTGCTCGACCGCCCGGAGCAAGACCCGAAAAAACCGACTTGACAACGCCCGCTTGTTGCGGTACACTGATCGCACGAAAAAGGAATACCCGTCTCCGTAGCTCAGTAGGATAGAGCGTTCGCCTCCTAAGCGAAAGGCCGGCGGTTCGACTCCGCCCGGGGACGCCAAAAAGAAACGACAATTTTCGACAGAAGATCGTCGTTTCTTTTTGTACGCTTCTCTTTCCTCTTTTCGTTCTTCTCTTTTCTCTAAAAAGATTAGAGGGAAAAGTGATGGTGTCGGCTACTCCGAAGAACAACAACACACAGGAGTATCACCTCGTTCCTCCTTAACCGTCGTCTTATCACAAACTTTGCACTTGAAAAGCAAGGCAATAATTGTTATAATGTTGTGAAAACTCATTTCGGTTTTGAAAGGATCTGTGATATGTCCAGTACAAAACCTACGAAAAACGACTATTTGCGGATGCAGAGGCTATACGGCGAGAATAAAACGATCACCGGCACATACGACCGTTCCGTTTCGGCGGTGTGCGAAAACGGATGCTTTGTCGGCAAGGAGGATGACGGGGTCATCGGCTTTAAGGGCGTCCCGTTTGCCCAACCGCCGGTCGGCGCCCTGCGCTGGAAAGCGCCCGCGCCGGTCAGCCCGTCGGATGAGGTGCGACAGGCGTATTATTTCGGCAAATCGCCGATACAGGCGCCGTGGTATTCCGAGCTTGCCTCCTGCTATTACCAAAGCGAGGACTGTCTTTATCTCAACGTCTGGGCGGCAAAGGAGAAAGGCGAAAAGCTCCCGGTGATGGTATTCATCCACGGGGGCGCGTACGGCTACGGCGGCACATCCGACCCGCTATATGACGGGCACAATTTCGTCAAGGCACACCCCGATGTCATCCTGGTCACCATCGCCTACCGCGTCGGGGTGATGGGATTTGTGGATTTTTCGTCCGTTCCCGGCTCGGAGGGGTATGAGGATAGCTGTAATCTCGGCATTTTGGATCAGATCGAAGCCCTGAAATGGATCAAAAAGAACATCCCCGCTTTCGGCGGCGACCCCGATAACGTCACCGTCTTCGGTGAGTCGGCGGGCGGCGGCAGTGTCTCGCTCCTGCCGGTCATTGACGAGGCGAGGGGGCTTTTCCGGCGCGTGATCGCGCAAAGCGGCTCGATCAGTCTGACCTACAGCAAGGAGGAATGTCAGCCGTTCACCCAAAAGTTCCTCAAAAGAACACATGCCAAAACGATGCAGGAGCTTCTTGCGCTGTCCACCGAGCAGATCTATGAAGCCAATCTGCCGATCAACGAGGCGAACAATTTTCCCCAGCGGGACGGCAGGCTGATTCCGTTTGATCTTTACCAAGCGTATGCCGACAGTAAAAATCCCGAGGTCGATATGATCTGCGGCTCGAATAAGGACGAATGCCGCTACTGGATCGGCGAAATGGGCGGGCTTTTCAACTACGCGTTTTCCATCCCGGTGCTGTTTGAAAACCAATGCCTGCGTTTTACAAAAGAGGATGTGCGGCTTGCCAAGCAGTATTGCCGAAAAGCCCGGCATCTGACCTATTCCCGGCTGACGGAGTTCGAGAACGACATCATTTTCCGCGTGCCGGCGCAAAAGCAACTGCTCCTTCACGCCAAGGGCGGCGGCAAGACCTACCACTATTTCTGGACGTTCCCGAGCGACAACAAGAAAAAAGGTGCGTGTCATGCCGTCGAGTTAAGCTCGGTTTTCAACAATTTGCAGGAAACCATCTTCACCGGCGGGAATGTCAACGCTTCCCTTGCGGGGGAGATCCAGCAGATGTGGGTCAACTTTGCGAAATGCGGCGACCCGTCCACGGAAAACAACACCTGGCCGCCATATACCGAGGAAGCCAAGGACACGCTGATGATTGGGGAAACCGTTTTTGTCAAGAACAATCTTTTCTCCCGGCGCACGGCGATCATCGAAAAGCTCTTGAAATACCGGATCAACGGCTCCTACGCCAAGCTTAACTGGAACATCGGATATATCCGGTCGTTGGTTGCCGCCGCCGTTGCGGTCTTGGCGGTCATCATATATTTCATTGTCAAATAATATATCAGGAGGATAGTGTTATGGATTACATCAGAATGATTCTCGGAAATGTTGACAAGTTCGCGGATAAATCCGTTCTTGCCGACGACAGCATCCCGAACGGGCTGACCTATCGGCAGGTCGGCGAGATTTCGGGCAAGGTCTTCGCGTATCTGCAAAGCAAGGGCATCGGAAAAGAAGATTTCGTGATGATCTGTCTGCCCAGAGGGGTCAAGCCCATCGTTTCTCTGCTCGGCGTGTGGAGGAACGGCTCGGCGTTTGTCCTTGTCGAGGACAACTATGCGCCCGAGCGGATCGAATATATCAAAAAGGACTGCGGGTGCAAGCTGGTCATTGATATGGCGGCGTGGGAGGAGATACAGGGCTTTGAGCCGAAGGAGGGCTATATCGAGACGCAGCCGCACGATGCCGCCTTTGCGGTCTACACCTCGGGCACGACGGGAAACCCGAAGGGCGTTATCCACGAATACGGCAACATCGACCGGATGCTGCTCTCCGTTGACCTCACGAGCTGTGATAAGCTCGCCACCGCCGAGGACAGATTTGCCCTCGTCGCTCCGCTCAATTTCATCGCCTCCACCCTCATTCTGGTCAAAGCGCTGGAGCTGGCCGCCTACGTCTATGTCGTTTCCTACAAGACGCTGAAAAACCCCCTGCTGATCGGAATGTTCATCATCACCAATCACATCACCGGCACCTTCCTGACTCCCTCCCACATCCGCAGAATGGGCAAAAAGATTCCCGGTCTCAAGTTCTGCATCATCGGCAGTGAGCCGGCGAACGAAGTGTATATGGACGACCTGCTGATCCATAATTTCTACCTGATGAGCGAATCCGGCTTTGCCGTGACGCATTTCCTCATCGACAAAATGTACGCGCAGACCCCGGTCGGCAATTCCGAGTTTGGACATAAGATCTATCTTCTCGACGAAAACGGGAACGAGGTTCCCGACGGCGAGGAGGGCGAGATATGCTTTGAAAACGACTATGTCCGAGGCTATTTCAACCTGCCGGAGCAGACTGCCGCCGTATTCAAGGACAGAGGCGACGGGAGAGGTCGTCTGTACTATTCCGGCGACCTTGCCAAAAAGGACGAGCTGGGCAGACTGGTCATCTGCGGGCGCTTGAGCGATATGGTCAAGATCAACGGCAACCGCGTTGAGCCGGGCGAGATTGAGGGCGTTGCGAAAAAGGTGCTCAAGGTGGACTGGACGGCGGCAAGGATATTCGACGAAAACAACAAGGTGTTCATCTGCATTTATTATAAGGATAAGATCACCTTTGACGAAGAAAAGGTGCGTAAGGAAATGGAGCTGTACCTGCCTTACTATATGATCCCCTCTTTCTTCATCCACGTTGACAGCATTCCGCTCCGCCCGAACGGAAAAATGGACAGAAAGGCTCTCCCGAAGCCCGATTTCAACGACTACCGCGAGGATTATGTCGAGCCGAGAGACGATGTCGAAAAGGCGCTTTGCGACGCTTTCGCCAAGGTGCTCAAGATGGACAAGATCGGCATTAAGGACGACTTTTATCAGCTCGGCGGCGATTCGCTTGCCTCGATGGAGGTTATTGTGGACAGCGGTCTCCAGGGGCTTCAGGCAACGCAGATCTTCCGCGGCCACACCGCGGAAAAGATCGCCGAGATCTACAAAAAGGAATCCGCAGACTTTGCGGGTGTCGATATGGAGGAGGCAAACCGGAAAGCACTTGAGCACGCGCAGGGACTGACGCCGGAGCAGGTGTATATGTTTGACTATCAGCTCTATACGCCCAAGTCCACGATGTATAATCTTTATCAAATGATGAAGTTCGACAAGAACGTCCTGGATATGGAAAAGCTGGTCGGAGCGGTGAACAAGGCAATCCTGAACCACCCGGCGTTGCTGACCACGTTCTATTTTGACGAGGATGGCAGACCGATGCAGAAATATTCGCCCGAGCGTTGGAGCGAGGTTTCGCTGGAGCATATCACCGAGGCGGAGCTGGAAACGCTCAAGGAGTCTCTTGTACAGCCCTTCAAGATGGTCGATGATCTCCTGTTCCGGTGCCGCGCCTTTGAGACGGAGGAGGCAGGCTACCTCTTTATGGATGTTCACCACACGCTGTTTGACGGCACCTCCTCGAAGGTCTTTCTCGGGGACATTTTGAATATCTATTTTGACCAGCCGACCGCGCCGGACTACTACTATTACAACATCCGCAAGAGAGAAAAGACCACCTGGTCTCCCTTCTATCAGGAATGTAAGCAGTATTTCGATGACCGGTACTTCAATAACGGCATCGCGTGGCAGAAATATCCCACCGTCGATGATAACCCCCGCGAAAACGAAAACAACGAGCTTTTCTATAAGGTACCGGTCACGAAGGACGCGTACGACCGGGTGCTCAAGCTCAATTCGCTCACGCCGAATGCGTTCTTCGTCACCGCGAATATCCTGGCGACGGCGTTCTACAACCGCTACAAGCACATTATGGTTTCGTGGATCTACAACGGTCGTGAGAACACGAACGAGATGTCCACGGTTGGGCTGATGTTCCGCAATCTCCCCGTCGCGGTCAGCCTCAACGGGAAAATGAAGATCCCCGCGCTGTATGCCGATGTCGTTGACCAGATCAACAAGGGCATCGAGCATAGCTGTTATGCCGCGGTCGAGCTCAACGGCAATGTCGTCGTGGACGACGCGGAGTGCATCCTGTACCAAGATGACCTGCGTGAGCTCGGCGATGTCCCCGGTCTTTTGGGTGAGGTCGAGCTTAAGCACAACGCCGCAGCGTCACAGAACATCCTCGACCTGGAGGTGCTCAACACCCCCGAGGGGCTGGAGATTATGCTCGACTACGCCTCCAGCCGCTACCACATCTCCTCAATGGAGAATTACCGGGATATTATGGGGGCGACGATCAAGGCGCTGGTTGCCTGCACCGACGACGACAAGGCAACGGTCAAATCCGTTCTCACCGCGGTTTACAACGAGCTGAATATCGGCGGATTTTTCAGCAAGCTGAGAATGTTCCGCTGGCTCAAGTGAACGAAAGGCAGTTTAACCGACAAAAAAGGCTTGGCGATCAATGTCGCCAAGCCTTTTCGATGTCTTTATACGTATTTCACGCGCGGGTTTTACGCTTTATGTTGGTACAAGCCCCCTGCGTTGTCATTGCGCACCGGTGCACACACCGGTGCGGCAATCCAATGGCAGAAACTGCCGATTGGCAGAGTTGTTTCCGACACGCTGAAACCACCCGTAGGGGACGCCGCACCCTACGGGTACAGTATTCCGCAAAACACAGAAACCTCCGGCTACGCAGAAGCCGAAACCCTTATCGTCTAATGTCTAACGTCTATCGTCTCTACTCAAAAGGATCTCGGTCGGGCGGGTGGCATCCACCTTGGTGACAGTGACGGTCAGCCCATCCACCGCAAAGGTGTCCCCCACGGCGGGGATACGGCCGAGGGTCTCCATCACCCATCCGCTGACGGTGGCGGCATCGCAGTCGGTCTCGGTCATATCAAACCGCTCGATCAGCGCCGTGAGCTCCGCCGAGCAAAGCACCAGCGTGCCCTCCGGTGTCTCGCGGAACGGCTCGACCACCTCATCGTGCTCGTCCCAGATGTCACCGACCAGCTCCTCGAGGATGTCCTCCATCGTCACGATGCCGCGGGTGCCGCCGTATTCGTCGGTGACGATCGCCATGTGGGTCTTTTCCTGCTGCAGTTGCTTGAGCAGCAGACGTATCTTGACCGTCGGCGGCACAAATACCGCCGGACGCATCAGCGCGCGGGGCGATTTGCCCGGATTGGCGGCATAGTCGCTCAAATGCACCACGCCCACCACCCGGTCGATGGTATCCTCGTATACCGGCAGGCGCGAATACCGCGTCGTGGCGAACTGCGCGCCCAGCGCCTCGTAGGTCGCGTCCGCATCGATACCGCAAATGCTGACTCGCGGAATGAGGATGTCCCCCGCCTCGCGGTCGTTAAACGAAATGACCCGGTGGATCAGCTCGCTTTCCTGCTCATTGAGGGAGCCGCCCTGCTCCGCCTCGTCCACGATGGTCAACAGCTCATCCTCGGTCACTGCGTCGTCGGCTTTGGTGCGGAACAGGCGGGACAGCAGTTTTTTCCACAGCGAAAACAGCCAGTTGATCGGCGTCAGCAGCCACACGACGCCCTGCAACAGCGGCGCGGTGGTGATGGCAAATCGGTCGGCGTGGTCTTTGGCAAGGCTTTTCGGGCTGATCTCTCCGAAGATCAGCACCACGACGGTGGTGATGACGGTGGCGAGAGTCGCACCCTTGTTTTCTCCGAAGTTTTTGACAAAAAACACAGTCGCCAGAGTGGTCAGCAGGATATTGACGATATTGTTGCCCACCAGAATGGCGGACAGCAGGCGGTCGTAATTTTCCGACAGCCGCAACACCTGTGCGGCGCGTTTGTCGCCGTTTTCGGCGGCATTTTTGATCCGGATACGGTTAAAGGACGAAAATGCGGTCTCGGTGGCGGAAAAATAGGCGGAAAATACCACCAGCACCAGCATAGCGATCAACAAGCGTATACTGTCGGGATCCAACATCGGAAAAACGACCTCCTATAATTGAAAAATGTATATTTTGCCGCCTATGTGGCAGGATAATCGGAAGAAGGGGGAGCGAAAAATGGATTGGTGGATGCTCGTAAAAGCGTTTTTGATCGGCGGCGGTATCTGCGTGGTCGGGCAGTTGTTGATGGACTATACCCGCCTGACACCGGCGCGGATACTGGTCGCCTTTGTGACCGCCGGGGTCGCGCTGACGGCGGTGGGGTTGTATGAGCCGCTGGTCAAGTTCGCGGGGTGCGGTGCGACGGTGCCGCTGACCGGCTTCGGGTATGCTCTTGCCGGCGGGGTGCGCGAGGCGGTCGATGCCCACGGTGCGGCAGGCATTTTGACCGGCGGATTGAGCGGCACCTCCGGCGGTATCGCCGCCGCGGTGACCTTCGGGCTGATCTGCGCCCTCATCGCCAAGCCCGGCGACAAATCATAGCGCACACGGTGCGTCGGGGACGCCGCACCCTACAGGGGCAAGCATCCCAATCGTAAGCCCGAAGGCTTACTTTTCGACGATCTCGGTCTTGCCGCCCATATACGGCTGTAACGCCTTGGGGATCTTGACGCTGTATTTCTGCCCGTCGAAGCAAAGATTGTTTTCGAGCAGAGCGATCAGCATACGCGGCGGCGCCACGACGGTGTTATTGAGGGTGTGGGCAAGGTACTTGTTGCCGTCGGCACCCTTGACACGGATGCCGAGCCGCCGCGCCTGCGCGTCTCCGAGATTGGAGCAGGAGCAAACCTCGAAATACTTGCCCTGCTTCGGCGACCATGCCTCCACATCGTAGGATTTGACCTTGAGATCCGCCAGATCTCCGGAGCAGCACTCCAGTGTGCGCACCGGGATGTCCAGCGAGCGGAACAGCTCGACGCTGTAGCTCCACATCTTGTTAAACCAGTCCATACTCTCCTCGGGCTTGCAAATAACGATCATTTCCTGCTTTTCGAACTGGTGGATGCGGTAAATGCCGCGCTCCTCGATGCCGTGAGCGCCCTTTTCCTTGCGGAAGCAGGGGGAATAGCTGGTCAGCGTCAGCGGCAGTTGCTCCTCGGGGGTGATGGAGTCGATGAATTTACCGATCATCGAATGCTCGCTCGTGCCGATGAGGTAGAGGTCCTCGCCCTCGATCTTGTACATCATCGCGTCCATTTCCTCAAAGCTCATCACGCCGGTGACGACGTTGGAGCGGATCATAAACGGCGGGATGCAGTAGGTGAAGCCCTTGTCGATCATAAAATCGCGGGCGTAGGACAGCACCGCGCTGTGCAGGCGGGCAATATCGCCCATCAGATAGTAGAAGCCCTCTCCGGCGACCTTGCCGGCGGCGGTCTTGTCGATGCCGTTGAACCTTGCCATAATGTCGGTGTGGTACGGCACCTCGAAATCGTGCCGGATCTGCTCCCCGAACTGCTGCACCTCGACATTTTCCTCGTCGTTTTTGCCGATCGGCACCGACGGGTCGATGATATTCGGGATCTTCATCATGGTGGCGGTCAGCTTTTCGGTCAGCGCGGTTTCCTCCGCCTCCAGCGCGGCAAGCTCCGCCGCCTGCTCGGAGACGAGCTTTTTCTTTGCCTCCGCTTCGTCGCGCTTGCCCTGACCCATCAGCGCACCGATCTCCTTGCTGACCTTGTTGCGGTTGGCGCGCAGGTCGTTGGCGCGGCTGTTGACCTCCCGCTTGCGGGCATCGAGCGCGATCGCCTCGTCCACCAGCGGCAGTTTGCTGTCCTTAAACTTCTTCTTGATGTTTTCCTTGACCAGCTCCGGGTTTTCCCGGACAAACTTAATATCCAGCATAATATACGCCTCCGATGATAGTATTATCATTATACAATGTTACAGTATACCACGCTTTTTCATAGATTTCAAGTTTTTTTAAAGTCATGGAAGCGGGGAATATCAAGATCGCTTTTCTATGCCAACGCGTTTGTATACGGTACCACCCAAAGGAATATCAGCATTACCGACACGAGAACGCCGACACCGATATACGCGGCGACCGTCCGCTTGGTGCGCTTCATCTCGCGTACGTCCTTTTCACATTCGGGGGTAACGAAGAGATTGGCGCGCTCCTGCTTTTCCGCCTCCGTCACCTTCGTCAGCGCGGAGCCCAAAATCAAGCCGATAAAGTTCATCACCAGCCCGACGATGAAAGAGTCCAGATATATCGGCAGTTCCACAAAGACACCGATGATTTTCATGGCCGCACAGCCGATGAAGCCAAGCAGCATACCCCAAAACGCGCCGGTCTTGGTCACGCGCTTGCTCCATACCGAGGCAATGCAAACCGGGAACCACGAGCAGACGACGACCGTGCCGCTGAGAAGCATCACATAGTAAATGGCGGGCGGATTGAAATACGCAAGAATCATAACCACGAGGCAGATCACCGCGATGGCAATTCTGCCATAACGGAGCTTTTTCTTATCGTCATCCACCTTCATAATGTCATTCGCGACCGACGAGCCGACGAGCGAAAGGAATGTCGTCGCCGAAGAAATACCCGCGGCAAGAACACCGGTCAGTGCAACCACGCCGATGACCGTCGGTACCATATTCATCAATCCCCATATCATCGCGTGCTGGGAATCGGGGATCTTATCTTTAAAGAGGTTGAGAAAGACCGCGGTGGTCGGGATAAAGAACTCCAACAGGATAACGCCGATAGACGCATATACGGAGGAGCGCACGACGGTGTGCTCGTTCTTTGCCATAAGGTAACGGCTCGACTGCCACGGCGCGACCGCACAGACAGCGACCCAGGTAAGCCCCGTCATAATTGCCCATGCCATATTGTAGGTGCCGCTTCCGTTGGCGGTAAGATGCGTCGGGTCTCCGGCCCACGAGAAGAGCACGGCGCTGACTTTTTGCGTAACATCCGTCACGGCGGTGCCCCATCCGCCGAGCTTCGTCACGATGATCGTTACGGCGATCAGCGAGAAAATGGTGAAGATACCGAACATCAGTGTGTCGGTTATCAAAACGCCCTTTGAACCGGAGGTTATCGTGAGCACCGCAAAGGTAATAAGCGCAAGCAGTACACAGAGATTGTAGTTGAGCCCCGTGACATAGCTCATAAGGGTTCCGATCCCCTGCATAACGGAGAGTAGATACACCGTCATCGTGATGATCGCCGTCACAGCGGCAAGCACTCTCAAGGGTCTTGACTGAAATCTTCTGCCAAAAAACTCCGGGATGGTCAACGCCTGACTTCTGCGCAGGTACTTTCCGAAAAAGATCGCGCCGACAAGGTAGCCGCCTGCCAGCATCATCGCCGTGATCATAAACGGGGAGAAGAAGTAGCCGTAACACTCGCCCGAATCGCCCATAAACAGCCCGGTCGAGCAGTAAGAAGCCACCAGCGAGCCGACAATGAGCAACGTCGGCGCCTGACGCCCGGCGACGAAGAAGTCGCTTGCGCTCTTGACTTTTTTGCTGACGATAATGCCGAGCACGATGTACAGCACCATCGAAATAAGCATACCTATAAAGTATACGTTCATTTCCGGTCACCGTCCTTTTTGAAATCCTTGCTGATCCGGCAATAAGCGATGATGCCTATTGCGATCAAAAACACACCGAGAAAAATGGCTATTGCCCATTCCATAGTCTGACCTCCTTTTATATATTCACAGTTTGTGTAAGAATGGTTTTTGTTTTACGCGCGATATTCGGCACGATACTTTTCCGTTATGCCGCGGTACTTCAGCATAAGATCCGAGTAGTCGTTACCGCTGTTGACCATATAGACGGCCCATACATACCAATAGTAAAAAGAGATGGCTGCACAGCCGATGATGTGCTTGCGCTCCTGCGCGGTCGGCTTTCTGCCAAAATAAAAGGAGAGCCACCTGTCTATCTCTTCACCGCCCGCATTGTTCTTGACGAACAATTTGCAAAGATCATACCCAATATCGTTGTCGCCCGCATACTCCCAATCGACGAGGTAAAACTTATCCCCATCCAGCAAAATGTTATCCTCATAAATGTCATTATGCGATAGGTGTGGCTCCCATCCGTCCGCCTTGATCTCGGCATCTATGCGTTCGATCTCGGGGAGCACCTCGGACACAAGTGCACACGTTTCCGGGTCTATCTGCGCAAGCTTTCTGAGCAGCTCCTTTGCGTCGGCGACGTAGTCCTTCAGCTTGCCGCAACGGCGGTTTTCGGCATAGAGCTTTTTCAACGCGGCGCATAACATTCTGACGTGGCGCGGCTCTGCAAAATCGAACGCTTCCGTCACATCCACATAGGATGAGATCATCCAACCCTCATCGCCATCCGTATAAATGTATGCGTCGTTGATACCGAGCTCTTTGGACAGCTCAAGTGCGATCTTCTCGCTTTGGCGGTCTATCCATTCCGCCGAGACCTTGCCCGGGGTACGGTAGATGTACCTTTTGCCGAGGCAGTAAAAGACGAATGACTTGTTCGTATACCCCTTATGGATCGGTTCAATATTATGTATATCCGCCGAGGTACAGCCAAGCACGGAACAGATGTTATGCGTCATGGCAATATCGTTATATTTAATAAAATCGGGATCAAACTTTTCAAGCTCCGCGGCAGAGTCAAACTCCATAACCTGCTCATCGGTATATTTCACCGCGTAAAGGGGCAGTTCCTTTACGTGCTCCGCATATACCTGCTCCCAATAGAGGTCGTCCGAACCCGGCTTGCACCACATCTCTTCGAGAATGGTACGGAACGACGCGCTGAAATTGCGGTCGAAGTACGCAAAGCCGTTCATGACCCACTGGTCAACCGCCGGACGTTGCGTCGCGATGATAAGTCCGTCCTTGTCTGTCGTGACGCCACGCTCGCCGCGCCACGTTCCCTCCATATACAGAGTTGAGTAGAGTGAATGGTATTCATATTGGTGAAAAACCGACTGCGGGAAATAATTATCCGCACAGCAGATATAGCTGTTTTTCAGGTGCTCGCGTGCATAGTAGAGACTGGAATGGGTGTTCTTATGGCGATAGTCCTTGTTGACAACCACGGTTGCACCGTATTTTTCTGTGAGGTAGAGAAACTTTTCCGCCATATAACCAAGCACAAGCACGATATGCTCCACGCCCGCCTCTTTGAGCTGGCGTATCTGACGCTCGATCAGCACCTCTCCCTTTACGACCATCAGCCCTTTCGGCTTTTCAAACGAGAACGGCACGAACCGCGTACTCATTCCCGCCGCAAGGACGATGGCGTTTTCCACACGGTACGGTTCAAGTGCCGCGGCTCCTGCCTGCGTTACGCGGTAGCGCGCATCAAGGTAACCGATCTTCTGAAGCTCTGAAACCGTAGCGTTCACCGTGCCGAGCGAATAGCCTGTCGCATCCGCCAGAGCGCGCTGTGTCACCGGAGCAGGCGCCTCCGCCATATATCGCATAATGTCGAACAGTTTCTTTTTCAATGTCGTTCCTCCCCCCTGACCGGTTGTTCAAAAATCGCGAACTAAAGCCATTTTTTGAACGGCCGTTTTATTTATACCAGGTTTCTCTTTATTTGTCAATGTTTTTTTAGTGAAAAATGATTTTTGTCAGAGGCAATTGCCAACACAAATAGTATATATTTCTATAATTTTACCTACAGTATACAACAATCCGCTTTTTTTCGTTGACATTCGTGAAAATAACGGTATAATATAAAGAGATACGTATTAGAAAGAGGGGCAAAACCATGACAAGGACTCCGATTTTGATTACAGAGCATTTTTGCATTGACGGCGTGGCGCTTTCGTGCGTTCCCTACGGCAACGGTCACATCAACGGCACGTTTCTTGTGACGGTCGGCAAGCATAGCGGCGCGCGTGAGGCATACATATTGCAGGCGATCAACAGCTATGTTTTTCCGGAGCCGCTCAAGGTGATGGAGAATATCCGGCGGGTGACGGAGTATCTGCGTTCCGAAATCAGTGATCCGCGCCGCGTATTGCAGTTGGTGCCCGCCAAGGACGGCGGCATCGCCTATTTCGACCGCGAGGGAACCTGCTGGCGGATGTATCCGTTTATTGCCGATTCTATCTGCCTGGAAGCGACCGAGAACGAGGCGGATTTTGCCCAGTGCGCGTACGCATTCGGCGAGTTCCAGAAACAACTGATCGGTTTCCCGGTCGATCAGCTCCACGAGACGCTGGCGGATTTTCACAACACGCCGAAGCGGTATGAGAGCTTCCTGCGCGCGGTGGAGGAGGACAAATGCGGCCGTGCGGCAAGCGTGGCGGACGAGATCGCGTTTGTCAAGCAGTATGAAGATTTCTGCGGTGTGCTGGAGCGGGCGCACGCGGCGGGCAAATTGCCGAAGCGCGTCACCCACAACGACACCAAATCCAATAATGTGATGCTGGATGCCCAAACGCATAAGCCGCTGTGCGTCATCGACCTCGACACGGTGATGCCGGGCTACTCGGTCACGGATTTCGGCGATGCGATCCGCTTCGGTGCCAGCACCGCCGCCGAGGATGAGCGGGATCTGTCCAAGGTGGACTTTGATATGTCGCTCTTTAAGGCGTATACCCGCGGATTTTTGATGGGGTGCGGCGGGCTGCTGACGGCGTATGAGATCGACCTGTTGCCGGAGGGCGCCAAAATCATGACGCTGGAATGTGGAATGAGATTCCTGACCGATTATCTGCAAGGGGACGTGTATTTCAAGACCTCTTATGAGGAGCACAATCTGGTGCGCGCCCGGACGCAGTTTAAGCTCATCCGGTGTATGGAACAGCATTGGGACGAAATGAAAGCCTTCGTCAATGAGCAGATAAAATAAAAACGCGGGCGCTTTCCGGATAGTTGCCCGACATTTGATGAGATCTTCGATAAGCTAAAAAGGGGTTGTAAAAAAGTCCGATGACTTTTTTACAACCCCTTATCTGATACCTATTTATGCGTTATGGTCGCGGCGCGGCCCACGTCCGCCCTCGCGGCGGAAGCCACCCTCGCGGCGCGGCGCGGGAGTCGTGGCATAATCATCCGGGTTGAGACCCTCCATCTTGATGATGGCGTCCTTGCGGGACAGGTTGATGCGACCCTGCTCGTCGATCTCAGTCACCATCACGGCGATGGTATCGCCGACGGCGACGACATCCTCGACCCGCTCGACGCGGGTGAGGTCGAGCTTGGAAACGTGCACCAGACCCTCCTTGCCGGGAGCGATCTCCACGAACGCACCAAAGGTCATCAAGCGCGTGACCTTGCCCTTGTAGATCGCGCCGATCTCCGGATCCTTGGCGATCGTTTCGATCACCTGCAGAGCGCGGTTGGCGTTCTCGAGATCGGTGGAGAGGATGGTCACGGTGCCGTCCTCCTCGATGTTGATGGAGCAGTCGCACTCGGTCTGGATCTGCTGGATGACCTTGCCGCCCTTGCCGATCACGCCGCCGATCTTATCCGGGTCGATCTTGGTGGAGAGCATCTTCGGCGCGTATTTGGACAGCTCGGGACGCACCTCCGGGATCGCCTTGAGGATCACCTCGTCGATGATGTAGCAACGTGCGGTGTAGGTCTTGTCCAGCGCCTCGCGGATGATCGCGGGGGTCAGACCGTGTACCTTAAGATCCATCTGGATGGCGGTGATACCCTTCTTGGTGCCGCCGACCTTGAAGTCCATATCGCCGAAGAAATCCTCCAGACCCTGAATATCGACCATCGTCATAAAGCGGTCGCCCTCGGTGACAAGACCGCAGGAGATGCCGGCGACCGGTGCCTTGATCGGCACACCCGCCGCCATCAGCGCCAGCGTCGAGCCGCAGATGGACGCCTGCGAGGTCGAGCCGTTGGAGGAAAGCACCTCACTGACCAGACGCATCGTGTAGGGGAACTCCTCCGCGGACGGGATGACCGGGAGCAGGGCGCGCTCGGCGAGAGCGCCGTGACCGATCTCACGGCGACCGGGACCGCGGGAGGGCTTGGTCTCACCGACAGAATAGGACGGGAAATTGTAGTGGTGCAGATACCGCTTTTCGGTCTGGTCATCCAGTCCGTCGAGCGGCTGGGCATCTTTACTGCCGCCGAGGGTCACGGTGGTCAGCACCTGGGTCTGACCGCGGGTGAACATACCGCTGCCGTGAACACGCGGCAGGAGATCGACCTGCGCATTGAGCGGGCGCATCTCGTTGATGTCGCGACCGTCCACGCGCTTGCCGTCGTCGAGTAGCCAGCGGCGCACGACATATTTCTGCAATTTATACAGGCACTCGTCGATCTTCTCGACGGTGTCGGCATACTGCTCGTCAAACTGCGCGTGTACCTCCTCGTACACGGGCTTGAGCCGCTCGTCACGGATACGCTTGTCGTCGGTATCCAGCGCGGCGCGCACCTTTTCGATCGCGAAATCCTTGATCGCCTCGTACATCGCCGGGTCGGGATCGTTGGAAACGAACGCGAACTTCGGCTTACCGATCTCCTTGACGATGCCGTTGATGAACTCAACGATCTGCTGGTTTGCCTCGTGACCCTTCATAATGGCATCGAACATGGTGTCGTTATCGACCTCGTTCGCGCCTGCCTCGATCATGGCAACCAGGTCGGCGGTGGATGCGACAGTGACGTGCATCTCGGAGCGCTTCTCCTCCTCGGCGGTCGGGTTGATGACGAACTTGCCGTCCACCAGACCGACGACCACGCCGGAGATCGGGCCGTCCCACGGGATGTCCGAAATGGCGATGGCAATGGAAGCACCGATCATCGCGGTGGTTTCCGGCGCGCAGTCGGGATCGACGCTCATAACGGTGCAGACCAGCGTCACATCGTTGCGCATATCCTTCGGGAACAGCGGGCGGATCGGGCGGTCGATGACACGGGAGGTCAGGATCGCCTTTTCGCTCGGGCGGTTCTCACGGCGCT
Organism: uncultured Clostridia bacterium; assembly: GCA_937902305.1. Taxonomy (GTDB): domain Bacteria; phylum Bacillota; class Clostridia; order Oscillospirales; family Acutalibacteraceae; genus UBA5905. The sequence continues at coordinate 9,293 of CALDHV010000261.1, read as the reverse complement.
GGAACGAGCCGGGGATCTTGCCGACCGAATACATTTTTTCCTCATAGTCCACGCTCATCGGGAAGAAGTCCACGCCGTCGCGGGGCTTGGCGGATGCGGTGACATTGCACAGGATGGCGGTGTCGCCGTAGCGCACCAGGCAGGAGCCATTGGAAAGCTGTGCCATTTTGCCGGTCTCGACGATCAGCGGACGGCCGGCGAGGGTCGTCTCAAAGGTGCGGAACTGGGAAAAGGTTTCTGATTTCTGCATACTTTTTTCCTCCAATACATTTTTGCGGCGACCTCCGAAATCCGACACGGGAGGATTTTGGGAGGTTGCCTTATTTCCAAGCGGAGGCTACGGGGTTTTAGCAATAAAACCAACGTGCTTGCGGTGGGCAAGGGCGCTCGTTTCACTGCTAAAAGATCCGTGTCCTCCGCTGACGGACAGGGTGGATACAAGCAACACGAGGCAGGAGGGAATAACTCCCGCCTGCCTCATGGCACTTTTATTTACGCAGACCCAGCTTTTCGACGATGGCACGATACCGGTTAATATCTTTCTTCGTCAAATAGTTGAGCAGGTTGCGGCGATGACCGACCATTTTCAGCAAACCGCGACGACTGTGATGGTCTTTCGGGTTGGCTTTCAGGTGCTCGGTCAGGTCGTCGATGCGCTTGGTCAGAACGGCGATCTGAACCTCCGGCGAGCCGGTGTCGCCTTCGTGAATCGCGTATTCTTTCATAATGGCATTCTTTTCCTCGGGGAGTAACATGGGGATACACCTCTTTCATTATATTTTGTCGTGAGACCCAGTGAGAGGAAACGGTGTGTCCCTGCTGCGAGGGCGTACTCCATGACCCGGGTGACCGACATTGTCCGCAGACAAATGGTACTATACCACACTTTTACGGGCTTGTAAAGGATTTTTTTACATTTTCTGCAAATTATTTCAGCACATAGATGTTGAGGTCGCGGCGACCGAAGGCGCACGCCTCTGCATAGGAGCCGAAATACAGATCGCAGAAAGTCTTACTGCCGACGAAGGCGCCGGTATCGGCGGCGATGGCGTAGCCGTAAACAAACTTGCCGTCCGCGGAGGCGATCCACAGCTTGGTGCCGTAGGGGATGACCCGCGGGTCAACAGCGCACGTCCCCACCCCCAGCGGCAGACCGGAGGCGCCGCGCGAGCCGATCGAATAGGCAGTGCAGCTTTTCGCGGTGTAGACCGTTTTGTAGGCGGTCGGGTGATTGTTTTTGTCCAGCGACAGCGCAAACGGTGCCTTGGACAGCGGCGTGCCGTAGGGTGAGCCCTTGAGCACGGTAGCATCAACGGCAGGCTTGATGACAGCTTTGCCGATCTGCTCGGTCTTGACGACCTTGCCGTTAACGATGGTCTTGCGGTAGGTGACGGTCTTGGTGCCGTCGGAGCCGGCCTTGCCGACCCTTGTCTTGCCGGGCTTCAGCACCGGGGTCAGCTTGACGGTGGTTTGATACTTGTCGCGCTCGGTGACGGTATAGGTCTCGTATTGCACGCGGGAAACGGTCAGCCGCATCCCGTCGGTGACCGGCGCATCGGTCTTTTCGCTGACGGTGTCATATTCGCCGAGGGTGATGCCCGCCTGCGCGAGCGCATCGGCGACGGTACCGCCGTAGCAGTGGATAAGGATCGCCTGTCCGTCGGCATCAATTTCGACGGCGCTGGCGCGGTCGATGTTGATGAGGTTGTTATCGGGATCGACCGACAGGCGGTCGTAGGTCTCGACTTCCACATCCGCCGAGGCGATCGCCCGGTAGGGGTCATTGTGCATCGTCAGCACGACCCGGCTGACATCACCGTCGGTGACGGTGACGGCGTGTGACTGAACAGATACGAAAGTGGAGATAAGCACAGTCAACAGCGCCAGTACGCAGGCGGCAAACGGTCGCCCGCACAGCACGGTCTTGGCTTTGAGCCACAAAAGCGTAAATCGGTTCAAACAAACATCTCCTTTCGGCAGAAACCGTCAACAGTATGTGCGGAAAGGCGTAATCTTATACATATTTTTCCGCCTGCCTTGCCCGGAGGTGCACCACGGCAGGGCTTTTCCGTCTGTGGTGTTCTCGCGGGGTGTTCTGCCGGTCGCTTGTGCGGTTTTGACATCATCGCACGGAGCGACACGCAAGAAGATCGTAAATCGGTCGCTCCACAAAGCGCTTTCATTATACAGAAGTGCAATTCGCCTTGTCAAGCCGCACGAAAAGCGCGATTTTTGGTCGAATTGCACAAAGAAAACGCAATCATTTCCAATTTTGCCCAGAAACAAGGGGCAGGCGCTTTTAAAAAAGCGCCCAAAATCGGCGGCGAGCACAGAATGGATTTTGTGTAAATCTTGGGCGACGCCCCAAAGTATAGCGGTATTTTTGTAGAAATTGGAATATTTTGACATTTATGGGAACGATTTGTGTTGTTTTGAAAAAAGCGCTTATTTTTGTGCAACCGGCTGAAAATGGACGGTAAAATCGCCCCCAAAGCCCATATTTCACCCCTTTCGAGGGGTGAAATCGCCTCTTTTTTGTACGCGCGTTATAATAATAATGCAAAATTACGCAAAAATATACACAAACGAGAGAATTGCCATTTCCCCTATGCGATTGTTTCGGCTTGTGCGTGTCGGAATACTGTACCGCAGGGTGCGGCGTCCCGCAACACGCGGACAAGCCAATCTACCCCGTAGGGGAGGGGCTTGCCCCTCCCGTTTTAGACGATAGATGCTAGACATTAGACGCTAGATGATAAGGGCTTCGGCTTGTGCGTAGCCGGGATTGCGCCGTAGAGGCGCGCCTCGCTCGCCCGCGTCCGAAAGATCGCACAAACCAAAACGGGCGATCAATGGTCGCTCCTACGGGTGCAAATCGTCGGCTTCGACAATTTGCTTTTTGTACCGATTATATTATATACAGCAAAAAATTGGTAACAATGTTGTCATAATTATTGACAAACGAGACGGCGTTCGCTACACTAATATCGGCAACGGCGAAAGCCGTCGCAAATTGTCGTTGGTTTCCTTGGATGGTATACTCGCTTGACGAACGACCGCTGTAAGAGTGTTTAACTTACAGCGGTCGTTCGTTTTCTGTGATATGCTCCAGCAGGGCGGCAAGCTCCTGCGGCGTGACGGTGGCGTTGAGCACCTCCAGCAGTCGGTTAGCGGATAGGTTTTCCGGCAACGCCAGCAAACGCAACAGCGCCCGCCGTCGCACGGCGCTCTCCGGGCGACCGGATAAGCCGTACTCGTACAGATCCCCCTTGCTGAGCGCCATTTTGTTGCCGGGGCTTTGTGCATCGGTGAAGGTCGCGCCCGCGCGGGTCAGCGCCGCGACCACCGTCGCGGCATCCACGCCCTCCACCCCGAGCAAGCCCTCCTTGCCGGGTGCGGATTTGCGCTTTTCCTTGCCGGGTATCGGCGGGATATACGCCTGCTTGACCTGCTCCGGCGGCAAAAAGGACAAGAGATGATTGCGGATGACCAGCCCCGCGCTGTCGCTGTCGGTCAATATCACCAATCCCCGTTCCGCTGCCAACCGGCGAAGCAGATTTTTCTTCTCCCCGTCGCGGAACAGCCGAAACCCGTCCGTCTGTACCACCAGCGCGTTCACCGCCTCGCGCACCCGCATCGCGTCGTATTTTCCCTCGACGACGATTGCCTCACATACGGTTTTCATCCGTTCACGCCTCCTGCGCGCGGGCGATCAGCCGCACGACCGCCTGCTCCAGCCGTACCCGGTCGTCGCCGCGCCCGCTTTTGAGCGCGCGATCGGTCTCGGCAAGAATATCCAGGCTGTCCCGCAGGGTGTCGATGCTCATACGCGATGCGTCCCGTGCGGCATTGCGCAGGCGGAACTCCTTGCCCTTGTAGCTCTTGAACGCCGACGCGACATCGGTCGCGGGGTGTCCCGCTATGACCGCAAGCTTGGCGCGGTATAAGTCCGCATAGGCGGTAGACAGTGCGCCGAGCACCGCCAGCGGATCTTCCCGCATCGCAAAAAGCTGATGGAGCAATGAAAATGCCCGGGCGGTCTGCCGTGACAGGATCGCCTTTGACAGATCAAACACCCGCGCGTCGAGGTTTCTGACCACCGCGCGGTCGATGATCTCCCGGGTAACGGTGCCGGCCTCAGCAAGCGCCGCCAGCTTGTCCAATTCGTTGCTCAACAGATTGAGGTCGTCGCCGGTCTGCTCGACGATGTACGCGGCGTCGGCGGCGGTGAGGATACATCCGCGATTTTTTGCGCCCTTGACCAGCGTTTTGGTCAGCTCCGCCGCGCTCCGTCGTCCGAAGCACGCCACGGTGCCGCTCTTTTCGCACGCTTGTATCACGGTCTGCCAGCCCTTTTTGTGGTCGGGCCGGATGGTGATCTGCCAAAATACCAGCACGCAGGTGTCCGGCAGGCTTTCTGCCAGCGCCGCCACCCGTTCCGGGTCGGCGGACAAGTCCATATCCCGCACCAGCACGCATTTGCGCTCCGCCATCAGCGGCAATGCCTCACACGCCTCCTCCAACTGCGACAGCGTGACGGTCTGCCCGTCGAACATCTGGCAATTGAATGCGTCAAATGCCTCATCCACCGTGCGGCGGGCGATCTGCCGCGCGTATTGCTCGGTCAAAAAGGTCTCCTCGCCGTACAGCAGATATGTGCCGGCTATCCCGTCCCGTATCGCCTGTGCAAAGGCGTTTTCATTCATCGGCATTTGCTTTCACTCCAATCCTGCTTGCCCGCCGTCCGTATCCGGCATCCGTCCCGACCGACCGGGATCAGCGGGCGATTGACGTCCGGCGGGTCGTCGGCGCGGCGCGTTTGCAACCAAAATACCCGCCCCACCGACAGCTTTTCCCCATTATACACCATCCTGCCGGAAATTACCAGCCCATCCGCGCAGGTTTCTGTTTCCGGTAAAACCGCCGCGTCCGCCGCCGCGGGTGCGAGCAGCAGGCGGCTGTCCCCGATCTGCAATCGCCACCAGCCGCCCGGCAGGGCGGTCAGCGACGCGCCGTTCCACAGCGCCAGCGTATCGCCGTCGCCCACGCGCAGGCAATTTGTCGCCGTCGGCGGCAACCACGTAGTCTCTCCGCGCACCGCGACCGTCGGCGCGTAATCCTCCGCGAGCGCGGCAAGTGCCGCCGCGTCGGCGGTAGTTCCCTGCTCCGTCAGCAGAAAATCCATCCGGCGACAGCCCGTTTCTTCCCAATCGGCACGGGCGGCGATCAGGTCGGCGGCGTCCCGCACCAGCAGTAGCCCGTGGTCGCCGTATTGCACCAAAATGACCGCGCTCTTGTCCGCGTACAGCGACACGGTGGTATACCGCCGGTCGAGCACGACCGACACCGCCTGCGCCGCGACAAACAGCGTCAGCAGGAAAAGGCACACGCGGCGGCGCAGGTGCTTGTCCGCACGCAACATCGCAAGGGTCATCAGCGCCGCTGCACCGATCCAAAAGGCGATCTCCCACGCGCCGCCGATCGGATGCAATGCCCCCGGTATCGCCGCCAGCCGGTCGGTGAGCCACAGCAGATACCGCGCCGCCTGTCCGACGAGCCAGTATAGCCCCCGTGCGACCCAAAATCCCCCGGGCAACAGCCCGATGAGCAAGGCGATATTTGCCACGATCAGCAATCCCTCCGCCGGAAGCACCGCCAGCAGATTGGCAAGCGGGGTCAGCAGGCTGATATTCCCGAAGGAGACCGCCATCAGCGGCAGAGTATACAGCGACGCGGCAAAGGTGACGGCGAGACTTTCTCTGATGAGCCGGCGGACGCCCCGGCGTTCCCTGCGCCGGGCAAAAGCCGGCAAAAGCACCAATATCCCTGCTGTCGCGGCAAAAGATAACTGCAAGCCGACATCATACAGTGCATACGGGTCGGCGGCGAGCAGAAGCGTCATCGCCAGCCCCAGCGAATTGAGGCTGTCCGCGCGGTAGCGGGTCAGTTGCCCTGCGAGCAACACCACCAGCATTGCCCCGGCGCGTGTGACCGATGGTGTGAACTCGATGAGCCACATATACAGTACCGTCGCCGCGATGGTGAGCGGAGCGGCGAGCCGCCGCAGAAAACGCCGCAACAACGCATACAGCGCACCGATGACCACCGTCAGGTGCAGACCTGATACCGCCAGCAAATGCGGCAGACCGCACGCGCGGAAATCCTGCCGTACCGCCGCGGAAAGCGCATCCTTTTTGCCGAGGCACATCGCCTCGATCAGCGCGGCAATATCTTTGCCGAGATGACGGCGCATCTGCGCCGCAAGGTGATCCCGCACCGGACGCAAACGGGAAACAAAAAGGTCGTCCCCGGAAGAGACGACCGAAAAAACATCCTCACCGAACGCGGTGGGATATGCCTGCAGAAACGCACCGTCCGCCATAGCATAGCTCTGCGACGGGTACAGCGCGCGAAGCTCCACCTGCGCGGCGATGACATCTCCGCGCGTGGGTGCGTTTTGCTCGTTGCTGTACAGGAGCAGTCCGGTGCCCGCGGGCAACCGCTCCGCCGTCACCACCCGCACCGTGTAGAAATGCCCGCTCATCGGGGTATCGACCACCTGCGCGGTCACGGCGTCCCGTTCGCCCGCCGTAGCGAGGACAGGACGTAGCATCGCCTGCCGGACGGCAAGCGAGCCGGAAAACAACAGTATGGTGGCGAGACAAAACAGCACATCCCGGCGTCTGAAGCGCCGCCACAGCAGGCACGCCGCCGCAATCAGAGCCGAAATCGCCGCCACAAAAGCCGCGCCGACGGCAAAGGAAAGCGCGACCGCCACGAGGGAAATCGCACCCGTTGCCAGTGCCCCGCGGCGGATCGCCCACGTGCCGTTGCCCACCGACAACCCTCCCCGTCAGCTTCCGCCAACGGCGGAAAATATAAGGCAACCGTCAATTATAGCTCGGGATCAACCTTCACGACCTCGGGCGGCGCTTCCAGCAGAGCGGGATCCGCCAAGAACTGCTTCATCCGGCGGAAAGCCAGCGAATAATAACTGCCGGAGCAGATGCGCTCGTCCATCACCACGCCGAGCGGCATACATTTTTCAAATACGATCTCTCCGCCCCGGCGCACCGGCACCTCACGGGAATTGCCCGCCGCCATCACGATGCTGGTGGTGCCGAAATCGTAGCAATGGTGGTGTATGTAGTTGGTGCGTATGCTGGCGAGATTGGTAAATACCAGCGAGGTGTGGAACGGGCTGGCGTCGATGATGGATTTCGGGAGCCAGTTGTGCTTATCCATCCATTTAAGCACCGCGACCGCCACGCGCAGCAAGCCCGGCAGGGAGATCAGTCGGTCGATCATTTGCTCGGTCTTGTTGTCCGGCTCGGCATCGCGGTTGTCGGTCACATATTTCTGTATACGCTCCTCGGCATCGAAGATGGTATCCGACGGCTGAAAATATATCTTGGACATCGTGCCCTCGTTGGCGCTGGCATCCGGGTGATGCCCGCCCGCGCGCAGAACGACCATGCCGACCGCCAGCTCATTGCGGGAATACGCCCGCTTATTGACCACAAAGCGGTTGAGCGCGGGGAACTCCGCCACCGTATGGGTATACGCCGACATCAGCACCGCCATGTGGCTCAGCGGGGTGCCCTGCCGCTTCTTTTCCCGCAGGTAGGCGTCGATGGGCGCCAGCGGGACGTCCAGCGTGATGGAGTTCATCGAATCGCTTCGCTTCACCATCACGTGCATGGCGATACGGTACATCGGGTCGGTATGTCGCAGTAGCGTTCCGTCCGCCCGTTTCATAAGCAACACTCCTCAATTTCCAACATATCGGAGATATTATAGCACATTTTTTTGCATTTGTAAACAGTTTGTTAACATTTTTCCGCATCTGCGGTGATTTGCCGCGCGACACCGACCGAATCCCGCAAAATGAACTCGCCGGACAGGACGGTTTGGGTACGGGCGGTATACCAGCGATTTGCCATTTTGCGATCCAGCAGGTCGATTGCCAGCGCGATCTGCTCGTCGGCGTGGACGTCGATACTGCTGAGCGACTGCGCGAGATACCCGTCCAGCCGGATGTTGTCCATCCCGATGACCGAATAGTCCTCCGGCACCCGCAGACCGCGCTCCTGCAGATATTTGATCGCCCCCAGCGCGATGTAGTCGTAGGCGCACACCAGCGCCGTGCAGGGGATGTCGATCTCGGTCAGCTTTTTCGCCGCGGCGTATCCCGCGTTTTCGAAGCGCTCGCTTTCGGTAAATACCAGCGTTTCGTCCACCGCCAGCCGATGTCGGCGCATCGCCTCCCGAAAGAGGCGCTCCTTTGTCAAGGTCAGCGTTTCGCCCAAAAAGGCGATGCGGGTGTGCCCGAGCTCCTTGAGCTTGCCGACCGCCGCGCTGATCGGCGGCATCATATCCAGCGCGATCGCGTCCACCGCCGGAGAGGATGAGCCCAGCGCCACGACCGGTGCGTCGTAGCCTTTTTTGGTGTGCGGCAGGCTGTCGAGCAGCACCGCGCCGCTGATGCGGTTGAAGGATATGAAATAATCCAACAGCTCATCCTGCCGCCGCGCATCGAAGCCGTCGATGCCGAGCACCATCAGGTGCCCCGCCTTTTCCAGTGCCGCCTGGAGCTTTTCCGCCATGACCGCGTAGTGTTGACTGCCGATCTCGGGGCAGATCACCGCGATCACCTTTTTGGCGTAGCCGGATTTGCTGTATTTGCCCAGACAGCCGTTTTCCTCCGCGATGCGCAGGATGTGCTCGCGGGTCTGCGAGCTGATATCCGGCGCGCCGGCGAACGCTTTTGAAACGGTGGATACCGAAACATGGGCAAGCTCTGCTATTTGCCGCATCGTCATCATAAACACATCACCGCCGCCATTGTATCATGGCGGCGGCGATGCTGTCAATTCATTACGAAACAGTTTTCGAGGATTTTTTCGAAAAGCACCCCTTCTCACACCGACAGCAGGACGGCGTGGGCAATGCCGGGGATGCTTTCCCCCTGCTGGGAGGAGGTCGGGGACATCAGCGCGCCGGTCGGCACGAACAGAAGCGAGCGCATCTCGCCGCGGCACAGGCGCGGCAGAAAATGTGCGCACAGCACCGATGCCGAACAGCCGCACCCTGACCCGCCGGCGTGAACGTCCTGCGTTTCGCGGTCAAACAGCATCAGCCCGCAATCGGTGTAGTTTTTGCCGAGCGGGTAGCCCTCCCGCGCGCAAAGCTGGCGGTTAAGCTCGCTCCCGACCAGACCGAGGTCGCCGGTGACGATGAGGTCGTAGTATGAAGGGCTCCTGCCGGTGTCGGCAAAGTGCGCGGACAGTGTG
>CALDHV010000260.1 GCA_937902305.1 uncultured Clostridia bacterium | reverse complement strand
GATGTGGATTTTCGTAATCTCGCCGACGTAGCCGAGTTTCTCGTCTTTAATCGTGGCTTCGATGAGCCGTCCGTCCATACCGGAGATGCCCATCGCCTTGCCGCCGGTCATTTCCAGCAGGTTGACGAGGGTCTTGTTGACCTTGCCCGCCAGCACCATCTGCACGATGTCCACCGTTTCCTTATCGGTCACGCGCAGACCGTCCACAAACTCCGGCTTTTTGCCGAGCTTACTCATCAGCTCGCTGATCTCCGGGCCGCCGCCGTGGATAAGCACCACCTTGACCCCGATGAGCCACAGTAGGACAATATCCTCCATCACCTGCTTTTTGAGACTCTCGTCGATCATCGCGTTGCCGCCGTATTTGACGACCACCGTTTTGCCGGTATAGCGCTTGATATAGGGTAAAGCCTGGGTCAATATTTTTGCCCGATCGGAATTGGAAAATAAATCTGCCATAATAACGCCCTCCTTCTTTATCAGGTACGGTAGTCGCCGTTGATCTTCACATAGTCATAGGTCAGATCACAGCCCCACGCGGTGGCGGCGGCATCGCCGTCGCCGAGCGAAACGAGGATGGTGATCTCTTTTTCCAGCAAAATCTCTTTGGCTTTTTCCTCCGAGAAATCCACTCCGGCACCGTTGCGGCACACCTCGACGCACCCCTTGGCACTGCAAAAGGACACGCCCACGCGGTCAACATCTACCGGTGCACCGCTGTAGCCGATGGCGCACAGCACGCGGCCCCAGTTGGCATCCGCGCCGAACATCGCCGCTTTCAGCAGGCTGGAGCAGATGACGCTCTTGGCAACGGTCTTGGCGGCTTTTTCATCGGCGGCGCCGGTGACGGCACATTCCAGCATCTTGGTCGCGCCCTCACCATCCCCGGCGATGTGCTTGCACAGATACACCGTCACGGTGTTGAGCGCCTGCATAAACGCGGCAAAATCGTCGTTTTCGGTCGTGATCTCGGCATTGCCCGCCAGCCCGTTCGCCAGCACCGTGACCATATCGTTGGTCGAGGTGTCGCCGTCCACGCTGACCATATTAAAGGTGCTGGCAATATCGGCGGAAAGTGCCTTTTGGAGCATATCCGACGAGATCGCCGCGTCGGTCGTGATGAATACGAGCATCGTCGCCATATTCGGGTGGATCATTCCGCTGCCCTTGGCGATGCCGCCGATGCGGCAGGTCTTGCCGCCGAGCGAAAACTCGACCGCGATCTCCTTCATCGCCGTGTCGGTGGTCATAATGCCCTCGGCGGCATCCGCGCCGCCGTGGTCGGACAGAGCCTGCACCAGCATCGGGATGCCGGCGGCAATGGGGGTGAGGTCGAGCGGCTGTCCGATGACGCCGGTGGAGGCGACCACAATATCGTCGGGAGCGATCTGCAACGCCTCGGCGGTCAGCGCGCTCATTTTTTCCGCGATCTCGATGCCGTCGGCGTTGCAGGTGTTGGCGTTGCCGCTGTTGCAGATCACCGCCTGCGCCTTGCCGTCGGCGAGGTGTGCTTTGGTGACGAGCAGGGGTGCGCCCTTGACGAGATTGGTGGTATAGACCGCCGCCGCATTCGCACGCACGGAGCTGACGATCATCGAAAGGTCTTTTTTGGTTTTATTCTTACGTATACCGCAGTGCACACCGCCGGCGATAAATCCTTGAGCGGCGCAGACGCCGCCGGAAACTTGTTTCATTTTTTTATCCTCCTATATTCAGCCCGGTCGTTTCGTCCAAACCGAGTACGATGTTCATATTCTGTATCGCGGCACCGGATGCCCCTTTACCGAGATTGTCAAAGCGGGAGACCAGCGTGATACGGTCGTCATTGCCGAATACCGCGATCTGCATATCGTCCCGCCCGGCAAACGCGCCGGCGGAAACAAAGCCGCTTTCGTCCGCGTTATCGACGTAGCGAATAAGCTTGCCGGTGTAATAGGCACGGTACGCATTGCGGAGCTTCTTCAGATCGCCGTTCACATCCGCCGCGTGGAGTGGGACAATGACCTCCATCCCCGCATAATAAGAGGACACGATAGGGGAAAAGATCGGCGGTCGGGTCAGCCCACAGAACTTTGCCATTTCAGGCAGGTGCTTGTGCTGCTGTCCCAGCCCGTACAGCCGCGGCGCGGCAAGAGCATCGGCATTGGCAGGCTCCTCATAGTCGGCGATCATCTTCTTGCCGCCGCCGGAATAGCCGGTCAGCGAAACGCAGGAAAGCGGCGCGCCGGGATCAAGCAATCCCGCCTCCACGAGCGGCGCGACCAGCGCGATGAAACCGCTGGCGTGGCAACCGGGGTTGGCGATGCGCTTTGCCGCCGTGATGCGGGGCTTTTGCCCGGTCAGCTCGGGGAAGCCGTATGTCCACGCGTCGTTGACGCGGTGCGCGGTCGAGGTGTCGATGATGACGGTGGAGCTTCCCTGCGCCAGCGCGACCGCCTCTATTGCGGCGGCATCCGGCAGACACAGAAAGGCAATATCCGCCGCGGCAAGCGCCTGCCGTCGTGCCTCGGGGTCCTTGCGTCGTTCCTCGGACAGCAGGATCAGCTCAATGTCCCGCCGCTGTGCCAGTCGCTCGCGTATCCGCAGTCCGGTCGTTCCGGCACTGCCGTCGATGAATATTTTTTCCATAAGGCTCTCCTTGCGCAAATTGCAACTTCTATTAGTACATATGCGTTATATTATAGTCTTGCCTCCGGCGTTTGTCAAGCTCTTTTTATGAAAAAATATGCACAATATCCCGCGCTGTTTTGTATAAAATTACATTTTTGTACGTTTGCCGACATTCTATCTCCTCTCACAATGGCAAAAGAAGAATAAAGACAACAAAAAGCGAGGGCGTAAAGTCATATAACTTTACGCCCTCGCTGGTGCTGTTCCGATCAGTCTACGTATTTGCTCAGCGTGAATCGTGCCATACGGATGTGCTGGCGGGAAACGGTGTAGGACATACACAATTCCTTGCCCTCGGCATCATACTGAATGAAAGGATAGAAACAGCTTTCTTTCATATGTGCCTGCAACACGATCTTGGTGTTTTCGAGATTGTCGGTGTCGATCTTCAGAATACCGATATGGTTGCGGTCGTGGGGCGCGTGGAAAAGGTACAGATTGCCCTGATAGAAGATGAAATCGGAGCGGGACTGGCTGTCGCCGACGATGACCGGCTTTGCCCAGCACTCTTTTTCCAGATCATAGTAGGTGAGTAGGGCGTAATCCGAGCCCCATTCGTTGCGGTTGTCGCCGGGGATAGGGGTAACACCGTCCTCCTCGACGCTCGCCTGCCATTGACGCACGAAGTAATATGCCTTGTTATCCAGCACATATACGGCGTTCTCCCACAGAATATCCTGACGGAACGCGCCGTTGCCCTCATCGGGCTGTGCCACATACTCCCAGGTGATAAAATCGGTGCTCTTGATGATGCAGGTAAAATTGCCGCTGTAAGAGCCGGAATAGTAGTATTTCACGCCGTTTTCCACGCGAGTGGTGACCTTCTGCATAATGCCGATGTCGGCACGCATGGACTTATAGCCCTTGCCGTTGACCGCGAGCGCGTTCTTGATACCGGAGGTGCTGAAATCGTTGACGGTGTCGCAGACCTTGAAGCGGTTGACGCCGACCGGGCCCAATTCGCCGGTCTTCATATTGAACAGGCGATACAAGCGGTAGTATTGCGCGTCCACTTGCGCCGTCCACAGCACATAGATGGTATCCGGCTCGTCATCCTTGCGCATCATAATGGTATCGTACACGCGGACGATCTTGTGACCGTTGAGCTCCTCACCGGCGGCCATAATATCCACGATGGTTTTGTTTTCGGGGTCGTTTTCGGGAGCGTACGCCAAACGGGCGACCTGGAAATCGGGGTTTTCGGCGCCGTTTTGGGTGTTGGCATAATAGGAAACATACACATTGCCGTTGGCGAAGAAGAAAGTGGAAACATGGCACATTTTGTCGATGCCGGTCTTTTCAAAATCACCGATCTTGCGATCCGCGATCTCCTGTGCAAAGGCATTTGCCTTGTCACTGTCGTCCACGATGGCCTCCAGCACCTTATATTTGCTTCTGTCCATCTTCACGCAAGGATACACAATGTGTTCGTCTTTGGTGGTAATGTCGGGGGTAAAAATGTCTTTCATCACAGCCGTTCCTTTCTCACGGGTCAAAACTGACCGTTTTTGGCGTTTGCCTGTTTCCATTATAATGCAAAACCGCGAAAAGTCAACGCGTTTTTGCGGAAAATCGCTTGAAAAACCGTGCAGGAGGTGCTATAGTCAAGGAGAACCGAACCCCGGTCGGTTTTTAATGCGGGAATGCTGACGCATTCCAAAGAGAAAACCGGCAAAAGCGCCGAATAAGCCACAGCCGACGGCGATCGGGTTCGGATCCCTTTGGCTATAATGACCGCAATTTTTGTAGGAGGAGATGTCATAATGAAAATCTTATTTCAGGGCGACAGCATCACCGATGCCGGACGGGACAGAGCCGACGGTCATCAATTAGGGCACGGTTATCCCTTGTATGCGGCGGATTTTATCCGCAAGGATCATCCCGACCGGGAGTTTGAGTTTATCAATCTCGGCATTTCGGGCAATCAGACCAAGGATCTGGTGGCTCGTCTGCAAACGGATTTCGTGGATATTCAGCCCGATATTATGACGCTGATGATCGGCATTAATGATGTCTGGCATCACGCCGAGGCGCAGGATTGGATACCCAATGAGGTGTTCGAGGAGCGGTATTGCACGGTGCTGACCGCGATGAAAGAGAAGACTCACGCCAAGATTATGCTGATCGAGCCATATCTCACGCCGGTCGCGGATAAAGCGTTTTTCCGCGTGGATCTGGATCCCAAGATTCAAATTATTCGCCGCCTGGCACGGGAGTTTGCGGATGCCTATTTGCCCACCGACGGGCTGTTGGCATCGGTTTATCTGCACACCGATCCTATGCTCATTTCTGAGGACGGTGTCCACCCCGCCAAAACCGGCGCCGAGATCATCGGCAGGATGGTGGCGGATTATATCAAGCCCCTCATCGAGGGCTGACCCGCGGCGTTCAGAAAGAGGCTGTCAAGCCGTGGAATGAGAAATGCGGCTTTGCACCCGTTTGAGAACATATTTTACGTTTTTATGATAAAAACGCATAATCTTTCTTGACAAAGAAATAGTGGTTTTGTATAATATGATTGCGGAAAAGGGATGCGGATTTTCGCCATAAAATAAGGGAGGTTATATTATGCAAAAGAGTGCGCTTTTGAAACTGCTGGCGCTGGTGCTTGCCATGCTGATGATGACGACCTTGATCGTCGGCTGCGGCGGCAAGGTGACGGATACCAGCGAGTTCATCGAGGATTCCGAGGAAGAGGAGGACTTTGATGATGAGGGCGACATCGAGTATACCGGTGACGACTCCTCTGTGAGCCAGCAGGGCAGTCACGAGATCGGAAGCAAGCAGACGGGCGGCAGTAAGCAGCTCGGAGATCATAAGGCGGCGACCGGTGGCTCTGCCCAAGGAGGTTTGGTTTATTCGGAGAATGAGTCTGTGTTTGAGAACGTTCCTGCCAACCTCAAGGGCAAGGAGGTCATTGTTGCCAGTTGGAGTGCCGATGACTCTGACGCCATCAAGGTCAGACAGATGTTCACCAGCAAGACCGGCATCAAGGTGAAAAACATTCAGTATAATGAAGCAAAGTATATCACCGATGTTGCTACGCAGATCGCGGCGGGTAGCTCGCCCGACATCGTGACCTGCAACTCCACCTTCCCGGCGTGTCTGGAGATCACCCAGCCGCTCCCGAAAATCTTTGATATTAACGATGGCTTCTGGGATAAGCGGTGCAGTGAGGCGACCCGCGTTGGCAAGAACTATTACTATGTCAACGCGATCAACTCTCACTCCACCGGCGGTTATGCCATCTATTACAATAAGAAAATATATAATAATAACGGTTTGACCAGCCCGGAGGATTATTACGATCAGGGCAACGGTCACTGGTCTTATGAACAGCTCTATACCGCTATGCAGGACGCTGCCAAGCTCGGCTACAACGGCGGTATCCTCGAGTGCCTGACGCTGGCGGGGCAGATGGGTGTGTCGCTCATCAACTATAACCAGAATACCGGCGAGTTCAGCGCACAGGCATCCAACCAAGATTTGATCGACGCCTTGCAGTATATGGCGAAAGCGGTCGATGAGGGCTTGGCGGGCGGCTACGGCATCAGCTCGTTTGCCTCCGGGCGGATCGGTATTTGTATGGCAGGTATGTGGGGCACCCGTTCCAATGGCTATTTTAAGGATATGTCCCCGTCGGATATTGGCATCGTGCCGTGCCCCGATCAGTATAAGGGCAAGAAGCTCGAATATATGCCGCTGGGCTACAACGGTGTGGGTATCGCCAAGGGCGCCCGCAACCCCGAGGCGGCGTACTACTGGGCACGCTGGAGCCGCGACCTCGATAAGTATGACGATGCCGGCGCCAATCTGTATGCCAACAAGGTGCTGGAGAAATATGTCCGCGGCACCCAGCTCGTTCTGTTCCAGAACAGCAAGCTGTACTTTGAGTTCTATCAAGGCGCGCTCAATATGATCGGTAAGGGCTGGAGCAGTGCTTCCGAGTGGTCGGCGCTTCGTCACGCGTCGGTCAGCCAGGTCGCTGTTGAGCTTGCCGCGCGCGAGAACCTGCTCAAATCCGCGGCGGAGACCTCCACCAAGAAGCTCAAGGAATACACTGCGGCGAAATAAACCCGCTATGATTTGGCGATCCCCCGGTAAAGCGATTTTACCGGGGGATCTTTTTTTGCACCATTCTCCTGCGTTGTCATCGCGAGCCGTCGTTTGTACGACGGCTCGCGTTCCCATACAGGCGACCTATGTTCGCCGGGAACGCACCGCTTTCTCCTTGCAACAGGGCACACCGAAAGGGGGAGATAAAGTAGGAAGCAATATACCCAATCAGCATAGACCTGCGCGGACACAATAAGAGGGGCTCCGCATCTCTCAATGGTGCGTTTTGCGCGAAGGACAACAAAAGGGGCTGTTAAAACGAGTGTTCTAACAGCCCCTTTGTATGGTGCTATTTACGCGAGGAAGTTTTTCGCATTGCAGGATTTGACGACCTTGTTGTTGAACTTAACATACAGCTTGTCGATGACCTCTTGCAGTTCTTTGTCCAGCTCCTCATATTTCATCGCGTAGATGATGTTGTTGGTGGAATCCTTGAAAAGGTTTTCCTTGCTGTTCGGGTCGAGACGCAGGATCAGCGCGGCGGTCTTGGTGGTGCCGTCGGCGGAGTAGGTAACGACCTTGGCGGTGCCGACCTCCACGCTACGGACTGCCTTGGCAAGGTTTTCATCTATTTGTGTCGCGTCAACATCCACGCGGTTCTGCTCATCGGTGCTTTCGCTGCCCGCCTCTGCCTTGTTGTAGGCATCGACGACCTTTTCGAAGTTCTTATCCTTGTTATACATCTCCAGATAAGTATCGAGCTGGTCGGTGATTTCCTTTTGTCCCTTTTCGTCCAGCTCTGCGCCGTCGTTATCGGTCATATTGACCGACAGAATCTTGTAGGAAAGGTAGTTTTCATCAAAATATTTTTTGCGGGCGGTTTCGGAGACCGGCTTTTTGCCCTTTTCGCCGTACAGACCGTACATCAAGCTGTACTCGTTGAGGTTGAGCTTGCGGTAGACGGACTTGAACGCCTCGTCGCTGAGCTTATCGGCATTTTCGCCGTAGAGTGCGGCAAAGACGTTGCCGAGAGTGTAGTTGACGTTGCTGACGTTAACGCTGTTATCAACATCATCCTTGGTGCTGAATAATTAGCATAACAATAGCTCACACGCTGCAGCCTCCACACGGGGGCTGCAGTTTTTTTTAGAAGGGCTAGAGAACCTAGAATTTCTAGAGTTTCTAGAATATCTAGAATATCTAGTTCATCTAGT
>CALDHV010000259.1 GCA_937902305.1 uncultured Clostridia bacterium | reverse complement strand
ATATGCAACCCGCCTTTACCCTTTGACCGAGAACTATCCGAAACCTCTGCTGGATGTCGGAGGCAAGTCGATTATTGACTGGCTGATCGACGATTTAAGAACAGCAAATCAAATCGACGAGTTTGTGGTTATTTCCAATCACAAGTTTGCCCATTGCTTTGACGATTGGGCGAAAGGCAAAGAATATAAGGTTACGATTGTTGATGACGGCACAAGCACCAACGAAACAAGGCTTGGTGCTGTTTGCGACATTCAATATGCCATTAAGCAGTTGAAGCTTGACGACGATATGATGGTACTTGCGGGCGATAATGTGCTGGACTTTTCGCTCACTAAGTTCCTCGCTTATGCCGTGGAGAAACAGGCTTCCTGCGTTATGCGCTATTTCGAGCCGAAGAAGGAAACGTTGCCGAAACGCGGCGTTCTGGAGTTGGTCGGCGATCGTGTCATCGGTATGGAAGAAAAGCCGCAGATCCCGAAAACGCAGTGGTGCTGTCCGCCGTTCTATTATTACATCAAGGAGGATGCCAAGCGTATCGGTGAAGCGCTTGAAGACGGATGTGGCTATGACGCACCCGGATCCTTCGTCGCGTGGTTGTGTGAAAAATCTCCCGTTTACGCAATGGAGATGCCCGGAAGCCGTTACGATGTCGGCAACCTTGAAAGCTACACGAAAATCAAGAATGAATACAGAGGAATTACGAAATGCTGATAAAAAACGTTGACCTTAAAAACAAGACTATTCTCGTGACCGGTGCGGCAGGCTTTATCGGATCAAACCTCGTTATGGAGCTTCTGCGTACGGTCGAGCCGGTAAATATCGTTGGCTTTGATAACTGCAACGACTACTACGATGTGTCGCTGAAGGATTACCGTCTTGCGGAAATCAAAAAGCTGTCTGAAAGCTATCCGAACAGCAAGTGGACTTTCATCAAAGGCAACCTTGCGGATAAGACTTTGGTGGACAAGTTGTTTGCAGAGTATTCATTTGATGTGGTGGTCAACCTGGCGGCGCAGGCGGGTGTGCGCTATTCTATTGACCACCCCGACGTGTATATCGAAAGCAACATCATCGGCTTTTATAATATTCTCGAAGCCTGTCGTTATAATCCCGTGGAGCATTTGGTTTACGCATCCAGTAGTTCCGTCTATGGTGGAAATAAAAAAGTGCCGTTTTGCACGGATGATAAGGTGGATAATCCCGTTTCCCTCTATGCGGCGACCAAGAAAAGCAATGAACTGTTGGCTCACGCTTATTCCAAGCTCTACAATATTCCTTCCACCGGACTGCGGTTTTTCACTGTTTACGGGCCTGCCGGGAGACCCGATATGGCATATTTCGGCTTTACGAACAAGCTGTTGAAAGGCGAGACGATACAGATCTTTAATTTCGGCAACTGCAAGCGGGATTTCACCTATGTGGATGATATTGTCGAGGGTGTCAAGCGCGTAATGCAACACGCCCCGGAAAAGAAAAACGGTGAAGACGGACTGCCGCTACCGCCGTATGCGGTCTATAATATTGGAAACAACAGTCCTGAAAATCTGCTGGATTTTGTGCAGATCCTTTCAGAGGAGCTCATCCGAGCGAAGGTGCTTCCCGCCGACTATGATTTTGAAGCACACAAAAAGCTTGTTCCCATGCAACCGGGGGATGTCCCTATCACCTTTGCGGACACCTCTGCATTAGAGACTGACTTTGGATTTAAGCCGTCCACCGGTTTGCGGACGGGACTTCGCAAGTTTGCCGAATGGTATAAGGGATATTATCATATTTGAACAATAACGCATTTTCTCGTTGCCATAGGGAACACCATAGGGACGTGAATGCACTGAACACGCACTGCCGATTATGCCGGTTGCGAGCCGGAAAAGCGGCAGATCAAAAATGATTAGGAGAGACAATTATGCGTATTGCAGTTGCAGGAACCGGCTATGTCGGTCTGTCTATGGCTATTTTGCTTTCGCAGCACAATGAGGTCACGGCTGTGGATATTATCCGGGATAAGGTTGATCTCATCAATCATAAGAAAAGTCCAATTGTTGATAAAGAAATAGAAGAGTATCTTGCGACAAAAGAGTTAAATCTCGTCGCAACTGTGGACGGAGCATCGGCGTATAAGGACGCGGAATTGGTTATCATTTCGACGCCGACAAACTATGACCCGAATAAAAACTATTTTGATACCTCGTCCGTTGAGGCGGTTATCGATCAGGTTATTGCCGTAAATCCGGATGCTGTTATGATCATTAAGTCCACCGTTCCGGTAGGCTATACCGAATCGGTAAGAGAAAAGTTTAAGTGCGATAATATTCTGTTCAGCCCTGAGTTTTTAAGAGAGGGCAAGGCACTGTATGATAATCTCTATCCGTCCCGCATCATCGTCGGCGTTCCGGTTGGGAATAAGCGACTGGAGAAAGCGGCGCATATTTTTGCGGAACTACTCCAAGAGGGTGCGAAAAAGGAGAATATCGAAGTTCGCTTTATGAATCCTACGGAAGCGGAAGCTGTCAAGCTGTTCGCGAACACCTATCTTGCCTTGCGGGTCAGCTTCTTCAATGAGCTGGATACGTACGCTACGGTCAGAGGTCTTGATACCAAGTCCATCATTGAGGGTGTGGGTCTTGATCCGAGAATCGGCAACCATTACAATAATCCTTCTTTCGGCTACGGCGGCTACTGTTTGCCGAAGGACACGAAGCAGTTACTTGCTAATTACAGCGATGTTCCGCAGAATATTATCTCTGCCATCGTTGCCGCAAACAGCACCCGAAAGGACTTTATTGCCGATCAGATTATCGCTAAAAATCCGAAAACGGTCGGCATATATCGTCTGACAATGAAAGCGGGAAGCGATAATTTCCGTCAGAGCAGTATTCAAGGCGTTATGAAACGCATCAAGGCAAAGGGCATTGAGGTCGTCATCTATGAGCCGACCATGAAAGACGATGCGTTCTTTAGCAGCCGTGTTATCCGTGATCTTGACAAGTTTAAGGAGATGTCCGATGTCATCATCGCTAACCGTTATAACGACGAAATAAAGGATGTACTGGATAAGGTTTATACCAGAGATTTATATTTCAGAGATTGATAAAGTTGTCTTTCGATGAAGTATCTATGCAAATGCTTGATGTCGCGTTGGAGACTAAATAACATTGAGCACTGGAGAACGGATATATGAGTGTAACAATAAGGGATATGCTATTCGGCGCGATACGCTTTGCGATTTGCGGTCAGCCGTTGTCGGAGGAGGTCAAAACGGCGTTATCCTCCGATGATTTGACCGCACTTTTCCGGTTGTCGGAGGCGCATCAGTTGACTCACCTCGTTGCACAGGCGATGGAAAACAGCGGGATTTCACGCGGCGATGCAGATGCGGAGCGATTTGCCACGACGCGTTTGACCACCTTTATCCGTTCTGAAGTTATGAACTACGAGTTAGAGACGCTGCATCAACTGATGGGGGAGATGGGCGTTCGTTATATCCCGCTGAAAGGCGCTGTTCTGCGTCATTACTACCCGGAAAGCTGGATGCGAAACTGCTGTGATATTGATTTTCTGGTTTCGCCCGAGGATCTGCCCCGCGTGGCAGAGAAGCTGACCACGGAATTAGGATATGAAAAGAAAAACGGGGGCTTTTGCTCTCCGTCGGGCGTGACGCTGGAACTGCATTATGCTCTGGATGGCAAAACATTTATGCCGACGGTGGGCGAGATCTTGGACGAGGTGTGGACGGATAACGTCGCACCGACCGATGACGGCACGCGCTGGGAGATGACACCGGAGATGTTCCGATTGTATCATCTTATCCATATGGTAAAGCATTTTGTTTACGGTGGATGCGGCGTGCGACCGTTCCTTGATTGGTATATCATATCCCATCGTATGCCCTGCGATGAGGCGCGATGGTCGGAGCTGGTGAGTCGCAGTGGTTTGGAAAGCTTTGGTGAACGGGTCACGCGATTGAGCGAAATCTGGTTCGGCGACGGGGAATGGGACGATGCCTCCGTACGGCTGGCGGATTTTGTCCTGCGCGGCGGAATGTTTGGAACGATCAATAATCGCGTGATGATTTCGCGGAAACGCTATGACAGTAAATGGCAATATTTGCGTTCGCGTATCTTTTTGCCGAGGGAGTCTTTGGCATCGCATCATATGGTACTGCTGGACAAGCCATGGCTCACGCCGTTTTTTCAAGTGCGGCGATGGGGCGAAATGATCTTGCACGGCAGGCTCGGGTCATCGGTACGGGAATGGCGGGCGCTTAATAATATGGATCCGCAGGTGGACGACACCGCCCGGCAGATACTCAAGGATCTGGATAGGCGGGTGAACGCAGTTCATCCGCCTATCGGTTATTTCTGCACTATCCTATTGTCGTTTTCTATCAATCATCGACTTTAATGCCGTGCTGTGTATCAACCATAATCAGATTTTGCGCCTTCAGTTGGTCGAGAAAAGAAAGCACTTGCGGGCCGACTTCGTCAATGGTGCTGTCGGTATACTTGTCCAAGCATACCTTGATCAATTCCGGTAGGGTGATGCCCTCTTGTAGCTTTTCAAACATAAACCGCGTGGTTTCATTTTTCAAAAGAACAACGCCGTTGTAGGTGTTGTCTCCGCCTACACTGACGGCTGTAACGTCGTCACCGACTTCGACGATCTCAAACGGACATCTCAACAGCAATCTCGGAAAATACTTCATTTTGAATCTCTCCAAATCATTTTTTTGATTTTTCTTTTCAATATCGACCAATACCACAATACGGTTATCTTGAAGCGGCGCATCGGCACTTTCTTCAGATAAGCTTTGTACTCATCGCTTTCCACGGAAATGTGCCTGCCATCTTTTATGATCTCTGACAGGATGCCGATGATCCATTCCTCCGGCACTTTTTCCGAAAACGGGCGGTTGTCGCCGGCAATAATGTATGTGCCAAGTCCGCGTACCTTGACGATGCGATGCAGGACATACGCTCCGTTCGGGCGCTTGAACAGGACGGCATCATTCTTTTTCAGTGGCTCGGTGATCTTCCGTATCACCATAATATCCCTGTGCTGACGGAGCAGGGGCATCATAGAATCACCCTCATTGGTATATATGATGTACCCTTTGCTCTCAATTTCATTTTCAAACTTTGTCATCGGACATTCCTCCGAAAGATACGGTTGCCGCTTCATCCTCCATGGTACAATAAAGCTGATATATTGGGGTGCAATGCCCGATTTTCTCGAGCAGCTTGACAGTCTTTGCGATCAGCGCACCGCTTTCTGGGCGGTAGCTTTGCCCGATCAATCGGGGATAGACCTTTGAAAAATCGACCCTTTCGATTTGGTTTTCGTTACCTCTTTCCAAAAGGCAAATGGCGGAGAGGGGTACATTTTTGTTACACCCGTAGCCCTCCTTGCCCATCCATGGGGTACCGCACACATACGGCTTGCCATCCATGATACGGAGGATGGGCTTGTCGCCGTTGATGATCCGTGCGCCGATGCCGGGAAGCTGCTTCCAAAAAGCGGCATGGGTGCTTTTCCCGACGCCGCCTTTGCCGGATACGACCGCGATCACGTTGCGGATTATCGACATTTCATTCGGCTTTTCTATAAGGGACT
>CALDHV010000258.1 GCA_937902305.1 uncultured Clostridia bacterium | reverse complement strand
GTCCGCAACGGGGACGCGCCGGAGATCGTATACAATCCTGATCGCAAGACCCGTAGAACCGGTGGCGGCGTCAAGCCGAAGCTTCCGGTACGGCGGAAAACGATCAGTCCGTAAATCTCAATCGGTCGGTGCGATTGCGACCGACCGATTTTTTATCAACAAGAGGTGTTGACTATGAAATCCTTTCAGGAGCTACGCTGTGAAACACTGCCGGTGCTTGTGCTGCGCGGGCTGGTTTGCTTTCCCGGTACGGTGATGCACTTTGATGTGGGGCGGCTGAAATCGGTGGCGGCACTCAATGCCGCGATGAAAAAGGATCAGCGCATCTTTTTGGTCGCACAGAAAAATCTGGATGAGGAAGACCCGCAGGCGGCGGATCTGTACCACATCGGAGTGGTGGCGCACGTTCAGCAAATCCTCAAATTGCCGCACGATAATTTCCGCATCATTGCCGAGGGAGAATACCGTGCCTCGACCGCCGAGGTGCTACAATCGGTGCCGTATTTTATCTTTCTGACGCAGGAGCGGCAGGAGCGCGAGGCAGGCCCCGCTTTGCTGGAGGAGGCTTTGGTGCGAGAATGTCGCGGCGCGTTTGACCGATATAGCGAATTGGTGCCGAAAATGGCGCCCGATGTGATGCTGACCGTCGCAACCGAGAAAAATCTCGCTCGGCTGACCGATTATATCGCATCCAATATCAATGTTTCGTCGGAGGATCAGCAACGCCTGCTCTCTTTGCTATCGGTATCTTCCCGCGCGGAGGCTTTGCTCCGTATGCTTGACCGGGAGTGCCAGTTGCTCGAATTGGAGCATAAGATCGAAGAAAAAGTGCAGGAACAGATGGACGACAACCAGCGGGATTATTACCTGCGCGAGCAGATTCGGGCGATCTCGGAGGAGCTTGGCGAGGCGGACGACCCGTTGGAGGAATCCGAGGAATATATAGATAAAATCAAAGAAATGGGCTTGCCGGAGGAGATCTCCGAGCCGCTTCTTAAAGAGTGCCGCAAGCTCGGCAAGATGCCGCCCGGCTCACACGAGGCGACGGTGGTGCGAGTGTATCTCGACACCTGTCTTGCCTTGCCGTGGAATACCTTGAGCAAGGATCGCCTGGACATCGCCCGCGCACAGAAGATATTGGATCGTGACCACGACGGACTGGAAAAGGTCAAGGAGCGTATCGTTGAGGCGTTGGCGGTGCGGCAGTTGTCCGATCAGATGAAAGGGCAGGTGCTTTGTCTTGTCGGCCCTCCTGGCGTCGGTAAGACCTCGATCGCGCGTTCGGTTGCCGAGGCAATGGGACGCAAATATGTCCGCGTTTCCCTTGGCGGGGTGCGGGATGAAACCGAGATACGCGGTCATCGCCGCACGTACGTCGGCTCGATGCCGGGGCGCATTATGAGCGCCATTAAGCAGGCGGGAACGCGCAATCCGCTGTTGTTGCTCGACGAGATCGACAAGATGGGCAACGATTTCCGCGGTGATCCCGCGTCGGCGATGCTGGAGGTACTGGATACCGAGCAAAACTTTGCGTTCGTCGATCATTATATCGACCTGCCGTTTGATTTATCCGATGTGATGTTTATGACCACCGCCAATGACGCGTCGGCGATCCCTGCACCACTGTATGACCGTATGGACATCATCGAGCTTCCCGGCTACACCGCCGAGGAAAAGAAGCGGATCGCGCGACATCATTTGATGCGGAAAAACCTGAAAAAGCACGGCTTGACAGCGGGTAAGCTCAAGGTGACGGACGGCGCGATGGACAGCATTATCGCGCATTATACGAGCGAAGCGGGCGTGCGCCAGCTTGAACGGACGCTGGCGACCCTTTGCCGCAAGACCGCCCGTGCGGTGGTCGAGGACGCGAAAGCCACCATCAGCGTCACGGTGTCCAATCTCGAGGAATACCTTGGCCCCGCCAAATATAAGGACGATGCTGTGACCAAAGCTGATGAGGTCGGCGTGGTCAACGGGCTTGCCTGGACTGCCGTCGGCGGCACGACGATGCCGGTTGAGGTCGCTATTCTTGACGGCACCGGGAAGGTCGAGTTGACCGGCAATCTCGGTGACGTGATGAAAGAATCGGCGCATATCGCGGTCAGCTATGTACGCTCCCGCGCGAATGACTGGCATATTGAGCCGGATTTCTACAAAAGCAAGGATATTCACATCCACGTCCCGGAGGGGGCGGTGCCAAAGGACGGCCCGTCTGCCGGTGTCACGATGACTACCGCGATCGTTTCCGCTCTGACCGGTATCCCGGTCAAGAGCGATGTGGCGATGACGGGGGAAATTTCCCTGCGCGGCAAGGTATTGCCGATCGGCGGACTGCGGGAAAAGACGATGGCGGCGTATCAGCATCATCTGACCACCGTTATCATCCCGGAGGACAACGCTTCCGACCTCAAAGAGGTGGATGAGACTGTACGCGCACATACCCGGTTTGTGACGGCAAAAACGATCGACACCGTCATCGGTACGGCGTTGACCCGTGACCCCGCCGCTCCCGGTGTCTGAATGAGGTGAGGCTATGCATTGGCAGAACGCCAATTTCGAATTGTCCGCCGGACTATTTGAGCAACTGCCGGCATCCGATCGTCCGGAGATCGCGTTTTCCGGGCGCTCCAATGTCGGAAAATCCTCGCTCATTAACCGTATTCTCGGACGTAAGTCGCTGGCATATACCGGCTCGACCCCCGGCAAAACCGTAACGGTGAACTTTTACCGGGTCGGCGGGATACGGCTCGTGGATCTGCCCGGCTACGGATACGCCCGTGTTTCCGGTGCGGAAAAGAAACGATGGAATGACCTCATCGGCGGATACCTCGGCGATGATCGCGATCTGCGGCTGGTCTTTCAGCTTCTTGACATCCGCCACGCGCCAAGTGCTGAGGATCGTCAGATGATGGATTATATGGTGGATGAGGGCGTGCCGTTTGTCGCGGTATTGACAAAAGCGGATAAGCTCAATAAATCCGAGCGTGCCGCGCGTCTGGCGGCGTTTGAACAGGAGCTCGCCAATTATGAGGGCGTGACCGTTGTACCGTTTTCCGCCTTGAGCGGGGAGGGGACAGAGGAGCTTCGTGCTGTGATCGACGAGGTTACGAAAGAATAAAAGCAAGGGCTGTTGCATTTGTGCGACAGCCCTCAATTTATAGCATTTCCTTGATGATGTTCACGATACGGCTGGTGCCGATCCGGTCGGCACCGCAGGCGATCAGCTTTTCCGCCTGTTCTATGGTCGAGATACCGCCGGCGGCCTTGATCTTGACGGTTGGGTCACAATACTGTCGCATCAGCGCGACATCGGCTTCGGTCGCGCCGCCGGACGAAAACCCGGTCGAGGTCTTGATATAATCCGCTTTGGCGGCAGACACAATTTCGCACATCCGTTTCTTTTCATCCTCGGTCAGTAGGCAGGTTTCGATGATGACCTTCAGTACCTGCCGGTCACACATATCCCGCATGGCGCGTATTTCTTCTTCCACGACGGTATATTGCCCTTGCTTGAGTGCACCGAGGGATATGACCATATCCAGCTCAACTGCGCCGTTTTCGATCGCTTCGTCCGCCTCTGCACACTTCATATATGTGGTGTGGAAGCCGGTCGGAAAACCGATGACCGTACACAGCCGTAGATCGGGGAACTCCTTGTGTGCTCTTTCAACGAAACGGGGCGGGATGCAAACGCCGGCGGTATGAAAGCGCATTCCGTCCTCACATACTGTACGGATTTGTTCCCAAGTAGCGATTGGTGTCAACAGGGTGTGGTCAATTCTTTTGAGCAGTTCTTCCGTTGTCATTACCGTTTCCTCCTATTAGTCGTTTCTGCCGGTCAGATGTCCCTCGGTGCGCATACCGGGATACCCCCATTGGCGGAGTACCTCGTATACGCCGACGGCGACGGAATTGGATAGATTGAGAGAACGCGCATCGTCATTGTCGATCATCGGCAGTCGTACCGCGTGATCAGGGTCATCGCGCATGAGATGCTCGGGCAAGCCGCGCGTTTCCTTGCCAAAAACGAGATAGCTCCCGTCCGGGTAGGTCATATCGGAATGGATATGGGTCGCCTTGGTGGAAAAATAGAAATACGGCCCGGTATTGCGGGCAAAAAAGTCGTTAAGATCCTTGTAGTAGGTGATGTCCAGCAGGTGCCAGTAGTCCAGTCCCGCGCGTTTGAGCTGGCGATCGTCAATCCGGAAACCGAGCGGCTCGACCAGATGCAAACGCGCGCCGGTCGCGGCGCAGGTGCGGCTGATATTGCCGGTGTTTTGCGGGATCTCCGGCTCGACAAGAACGATATTGAGTGTCGGCATAGCTTTCGCGTCCTTTCTTTTGTTCATTTTACCTCATTTTTCGGGGGAAAACAAGATATTTCCAATAAAATAAAACTTTTTTCTGCCATCTAATTGCATTTTTCTGCATAGTATGTTATATTACAAATATAGATGTATATAAAGGAGATGTGGCGCTTTTGGATGAAAATGTCGGATTTCGTACATCTTTTTGTGGGTTCAAAAAGAAGGATGTTTTGCGGTATGTTGACCGTTTGACCCACGAATGGGAACGGGAGCGCCGTGATCTTAATAAGCAGGTCGAGTCCGCTAACGCCGCGACGCAACAGCAAGCGGATGCCGTCTCTGCCGCGCAAGCCGAGCTTGAGGACGCAAAGCAGATCAATGAGCGTCTTGTGTCGGATCTCCGGGAGACAAGCGCCGCTGTGGATACCCTGCGTGAACGTATTGCGGCGTTGGAAAATGAACTCAACACCTCGCGCGAGGAAACGCGACGTGCCGAGGCGGACGCCGAGGCCGCCCGCCGGGGAACGGCGGACTGCCGCGAGGTATTGCAGAAATATGAGGCGGCCTTCGGGAAATGGGATCATTTTGATGAGCGGGTCGCCGCCGTCGTTCGCCCTTATGTTGATGAGGCGCATCGCCAGGCATCCAGCACCGTGACCGATACCTCGGCAATCATTGATACGCTGGTCAGCAAGCTCAATGAATTGCGTGACTGCCTGGTGCAAAAGCAAAAATCCATCAGCGCCGACCGGGAGCAAACCGAGCAACAGCTCGATCAGGATATACGCAGTTGGGCGGATAAAGCTCGCGACGCAATCGGCTCTGCCGATCAGTTTTTTCGATGAGCCGCCCGCCCGCGAGCCGATAGCTCGTCGGGAAACGGAGGGCGGAGGTAATCGTCCGGCGGTATCGACAGCGCCTAAACAGCGCCCGGTGCCGCTCAATGACCGTCGCGGATGGATAGAACGGATCGGGGAGTGGTTATTACGGATTTGATCCGTGTGAATACGGCGGATTTGCGCCGTGTCATTCCGGAGCTGCGCGCCGGAGATCGTATCGCGCTGTCCGGTGTGGTGTACACCGCCCGTGATGCCGCGCATAAACGGTTGATGGGGCTTCTGGATGCCGGGGAGACGTTGCCATTCCCAATACGGGACAGCGTGATCTATTATTGCGGCTCTACGCCGGCGCCGGACGGATGCGTCATCGGTGCCTGCGGGCCGACCACCTCGGGGCGAATGGATCCTTACACGCCGCGGCTGTATGATTTGGGGCTGGTCGCCACCGTCGGTAAGGGGCCGCGTGATGCGGCGACGCGGGATGCTATCCGTCGTAATGGCGGGATCTATCTGTGCGCCGTCGGCGGCGCGGGAGCATTGGCGGCGCAAAGCGTGCGTCAAGCCGAGGTGATCGCGTTTCACGATCTCGGCTGTGAGGCGATCAAACGACTGGTCTTTGCGGATTTCCCGCTGATCGTCGGTGAGGATGTCAGAGGCGGTAGCCTTTTTTATAAAAAACGACTACAATGAAAAGGAGTGATTATCAATGCCGGAATTGAAGTATGAAATCGTCAAGACCTGTGGGGTGCTTTCGCAGTCTCCGTCCGGATGGACGAAGGAGCTCAACCTCATCAGCTGGAACGACCGTGCGCCGAAATACGATATTCGTGATTGGGCGCCGGAGCACGCCAAGATGGGCAAGGGTGTTACCATTTCCCCGGACGAAATGATTCTTCTGCGGGATCTTATCAACGGGATGGATCTGTAAGCTCGAGTGAAGGGAGTATTGAGCGTGGTAGAGTTGCTATTAGCGATTGTACATGGGATCATTCAAGGTGTAACTGAATGGTTGCCGGTCAGCAGTACGGCACATATACTGCTGTTGGACGAGGTCTGGAAAATGAATGCGGATAATCCGGACTTTTTTGATGTGTTCAAGGTGGTTATTCAGCTTGGATCTATCATAGCGGTTGTGCTTTTGTATTTCCACACGCTCAACCCCTTTTCCCCAAAGAAAAGTTCTGCCGAAAAGCACGACACCTGGGAATTGTGGCTGAAAATACTTATTGCCAGTATTCCCGCGGGCGTTGTCGGGCTGATTTTGGATGATTTTGTTGACAGCATCGAGCGTACGACGATGGGTATTGTTATCATTTCCGCCGCTTTGATGTTTTATGGTGTCGCTTTTATATTTCTTGAAAAGCGACGTCTGCCGAGTCACGATAAGCCGATCTCGTCGATCGGAGAAATATCTTATCGCCGCGCATTTGCGATCGGCATTTTCCAGATGCTTGCGCTGATCCCCGGTACATCCCGATCCGGCTCCACCATCCTCGGTGCGACCCTCATCGGCACTTCCAGATCGGTCGCGGCGGAGTTCTCGTTTTTTATGGCAATACCGGTCATGCTGGGGGTAAGCGGGCTTAAGGTCGTCAAGTACTTTCTGCTTGACGGGCTGACTTTTACCGCGCACGAATGGCTACTGCTGGTGACGGCAACGCTGGTGTCGTTTGCGGTATCGCTGTTGGTGATACGCGGATTGATGTCCTTTGTGCGCAAGCACAGCTTTGCTCCGTTCGGATGGTATCGCATTATTC
This sequence comes from uncultured Clostridia bacterium, assembly GCA_937902305.1. GTDB lineage: Bacteria > Bacillota > Clostridia > Oscillospirales > Acutalibacteraceae > UBA5905. Next base: position 2,297 of record CALDHV010000258.1, on the reverse strand, counting down.
TCGGCACGGTGGTGCTGGCGGTGTTGCTGATTGACCCGGCGATTGCCGGATAAGGGATGTTCAAGCTTTTGTTTGCGTGGAGGTTACAATGAAAAGATTGGGTAAACTGTGCACGGCTGTCGTGCTGTCCGTGACCCTACTTGCCGGGATTTTCCCGGTATCCGCAGCGTCGCTGTCGGCGTCATCTTTGCTGATGGTGGGTGACAGCATTATGGCAGGCTGGCGAGATACCGCTTACGGAAAAAGCGATTATTCCAATGGCGGCGGCTGGTCAGCGCGTCTGATAAATAACTATGATATGAATGTCACCAATGCCGCCGTTGCCGGTACTGCATTTTCCTCGGTGCGCGACGTGCAGGGCAAAATGCGCATCCGGGATGAGCTGGTCAATAACCGCTATTTTGACTATGATTTCGTTCTTTTGCAGGGCGGCTTTAACGATATTTTCGGCGATGACAGTATGGGCGGCGATAAAAAGCCGGTGCCGATGGGCAAAATGACCGCCTCCAACTGCTTTGATGCCTCCAAGTTTAATACCGACACCTTTGCGGGTGCGTTTGAGGACTTACTGTATAATGCCGCCCGCTACTTTGACGGGAAGCGTATTGGTTTCATTGTGACCTACCAGACGCCTTATTCCAAACGCAATGAGGCGACGAAGGACACCAAGGCATATTTTAATCTTGCAATGCAGATTTGTGACAAATGGGGCGTGCCGTACCTCAATTTCAACACCGGCAGTTATAAGCAACTGGTCTGGTCAACACCGTATGTCACAATGTTTTACCCGAATAACAGCACCAAACCGTATTTTGCCGACGATATTCATTTGAATACTGCCGGATACGATATGTCGGTGGGCTATATCGCGGATTTCCTCCGCTCACTGTCGGTCTATCACGCGCCGAAGGGCTTGGTCATTCCGACGACCGTGGCGTATCGGTATGATGACCCGGACGATCCGGAGGACGAGCCGCGTCAGACCGAGATCCATCGTGTAGAAAAGACGCAGGCACAGCAATCGCCGCAGGGAGGATCGTCCGCTGTTGTGACCGAGACACGCAAGCGGCATACGGTCAAGACCAAGGTCATCACTCGCCGTACCAATACCGAAAGTGATGAGGATTGGGATAAATACATAGAAGGCGACGACGAATATTTCGATGATGATACCTCCGATGCGGGGGGAATACATTGGTCATTACCGCGGCTCAGTCCCGGCGAGATCGCTATTTTGATCGGCGCGATCGTGTTGATTATCGGTGGCGGTACCGTCGTGCTGTTGCTCGTATTCCGGAAACGTAAGAACGGAGAGGATAAACCGTGAAAAAATGGGTCGTTGCCGTTTTGACGGTGGTATGTATTATCTCAACAGTATTGGTTTCTCCGGTGAGTGCCGCCACGGAGCTGACGGGAAAGACGGCGCTGTTTGTCGGGGATAGCATCACCTATGGCTATCGTGACAGCCGTCCCGGTTACGGCTGGGCAGGTAGATTGGCGGATCAATGCGGGATGATATGCGAAAACGCCGGAAGTAACGGCTCGGCGTTGTCAACGGTGCGCCCTGACCGTACCCGCATCATTGATTTGCTTAAAAAGTACGACGGACGCTCCTTTGATTATGTCATCCTGCACGGTGGGGTCAATGACGGCATCGGCCCCAATGGCGGCAAGGGCGACCCGGTGCCGGTCGGGAGGATCCTTGAGGATGGCGAAAACGCCTCTCCCGATATTTCGACCTTTGCCGGTGCGCTGGAGGAGCTTTTCCAATATACCACGACTCATTTTTCCAACTCGCGGCTCGGGTTTATCATCAACTATGCGACCCCGAACTCCGGCTATGGCGGGAAATCGCAGAAAATGAATAGCTATTGGTCGGTGGCACGGGAATTGTGCCAGAAATATAAGATTTGGTATCTCGATCTTTACAGCGGTCACGGGTCGGACGGACAGTCCTATAGCCACGAGATCCTTGCGGTCGAAACCGACCGGTATCTCTATGGCTCAGGTGATCATTTGCATCTGACCGCGGCGGGATATGAGCGTATCACACCGTATATTGTCACCTTTATGAAGTCCATACTGCTTTACGGGACGTATGATACCGTCCCGGTCGAAAGCGATAAACCGTCACCGGCGACGACTGCCACTCCGGCAAATCAGACAACTGCCGCGCTTTCCGAGACGACCGAGGTTCAGACGGTCGGCGGCAATCACGCACAGACAGTAGTAACTACCAAAAAGCGTAAATCCATTCGTACGTAATCCGCGCAGGAGGCGACGGCATAAACGCAACC
>CALDHV010000257.1 GCA_937902305.1 uncultured Clostridia bacterium | reverse complement strand
CGTAAGGCACAGCTTTTGACCCTGCAGGACGAATACGAGCAGGCAATGGTTACCTGGAAAGAGGTGGTCGGCGAAGACCAGAACTGCCAGCTTGCCTACCGCGGTCTTGCCAAGGCGTATTATACGACCGAGGATAACGAGCAAGCGATGAAATACGCCGAGCTCGGTGCCGACCGTGTGACCTATGCCAACGCATTTGTCAAGATCCGCACCGCCAAGCTGGAAAATACCTTCATCTGGATCTTCCTCGGCGTGCTGGTGCTGGTCGCGTTGCTGGTGGTCTTTATCGTGATGAAGCGCCGCCGCGAGTGGGTGATCTTCAAGAATGAGAAGCTCCGCATCGCGCTCGGTGCGTTGCCGCACCCGGTCGAGTCGTTCCGCCTGGTCAAGGAAAAGCAGATGGGCTCGATGCCGATTGCGATCGCGCTACTGGCGATCTTCTACATCCTGTCTGCAATCAAGGATACGGCGAGCGGCTTTGCGTTCAACTACTTTGATGCTTCGAATTACAACTCGTTCTATGTATTCCTGTCCACGGTCGGTCTGGTGTGCCTGTGGACGCTGGCGAACTGGCTGATCTGCGTGTTGATGGGCGGTATCGGCAAGCTCAAGGAGATCTTCATCGTGACCTGCTACAGCTTGACTCCGCTGATCATCGGCAGTATCATCAGCCTGATTTTCACCTACATTTTGTCTCCGGATGAATACGTTTTCATCACCCTGCTGACAACGGTCTTGACGTTGTATGCGGCATTTATGCTGATCATCGGCATTATGCGGGTGCATGATTTTGAATTCGGCAGATTCCTCGGTACGACCATTCTGTCCTTGATCTCCATGCTCATCATCGTGTTCCTGATCTTCCTGGTCATTCTGTTGGCACAGCAGGTGTTCAGCTTCATTATGACGTTGTTCGTGGAAATCAAGTATCGTTAAGGAAAGAGAGGGATCGCCTGATGAAAAAATCATTACGACGGATCACGGCGGCGCTGTTGTGTCTGCTTGTATGCGTGAGTATGGCGGGATGCGGCGCGGGCTCCGAGGAAACGGAAAAAGCCGTGGACACCCTCCGTTATGCAGATGTCAATTACAGCACGCTGGATCAAAAAGTCCAGTCCGGTACCGTTTGCCAAAACGATGCCTGGGAGCTGATCTGGGATATGCAGAATAAACGGGTCAGCTTCAAGGAAAAGGCGACCGGCAATATTTGGTGTTCGACCCCCAGCGAGGCGCTGGAGCCGGAGCTGAATGCGCTTGGTCTCCCGAAGAAAAACCACGCGCAGATCGAATCGGCGTTGCAGGTCTTCTATCACAATCCGACCAATATGGCGGAGGAGATCGCCCTGTCCTACACCGATGCGATCCAGGATGGCGCGCTCTACACCATGCCGATCGAGAACGGCTTGCGTGTGATCTACGATTTCTATGCATTCGAGATCATGGTGCCGGTCGATTATAAGCTCGACGGCGACCATTTCACCGTTTCGGTCAATCCGGCGGAGATCGCCGATAACGGCGTCAGCTACGCGACCGGCGTCGCGCTGGCACCGTATATGTGCGGTATGAAGAACGGTCTGGCGGATAGCTGGATGTTTATGCCGGACGGTTCCGGAACGATCATCAAGCCCACCGGCACAGCAACGGTCGGTGACTCCGGCTCCATCCGGGTGTACGGCGACGATCTGACGATCCAGTCCTACTATTTCACCTCCGTGATCGAGCAGGCGTATATGCCGGTCTTCGGATGTAAGAAGGGCGATAGCGGTCTGTGCGCGATCATCGACTCCGGTGTGGAGATGGCATCGGTCGCGTGGAATGTTGACTCGGTCAACATCGGCTATTCCGGTGTTTACGCGACCTTCGGTTTCCGCGGCTACAGCCAGATTTCGCCGCCGCGTGGCTATTCTTCACCGGCGCAGTATATCAAGGTTTTCACTGATTATATCAACGATGAAAAGGTGCAGGTATCCTATTATCCGCTGTCCGGCGACAAGGCGGACATCACGGGTATGGCGGAGGTTTACCGCAACTATCTCATCAAGAACGGTGGACTGAAGGTTTCCGAAGCGCCGGAGAAGAAGATGGCGGTGAAGTACATCGGCGGCGTGATGCAGGGAGATTTCTTCCTCGGACTGCCGACCACCAAGCTGTTCCCGCTGACGACGACCGAGGACGCCGCGACGATGACGACCGAGCTGTCGCAGTCTCTCGGCACCGATTTCTATGTCGATTTGGTCGGCTTCGGAACGTCCGGAGCGGATGTTGGCAAGTATGCCGGTAACTTCTCCGTCGGCAAGACGCTTGGCGGCAAGAAAGGTATGAACACCCTGGCATCCAAGCTCGAGGAGCTGGGTCTGCCGTACTATATGGACTTCAACCTCATCGCGTTCGGCAAGGGAGCCGCCGGCTTCAACAAGGGCGACGACGGTGCGGTTTGGATGAACAAGCAGACGGCATATTTCCGCGGCTTCGATAGGATCAAGCACGATGTCACCCGCGCGCGTAGATACATCCTCAAGCGTAATCAGCTCGTCAACGCCGGCAACCTGTTGGTAGATAAGGCGTCGGCGCTGGGGATCAAGGGCATCTCGCTGGATGCGCTGTCCAACACGATCTACTCCGACTATACGTCGCTGAGCACGCAGGTATGCAAGGGTATGATCAAGGACGCGCAAACGGTCTTTGACAATGTGGGCAAGGAATACGGCGTCCTGGCAGACGCGGCGAACGATTACGCCGCGGTCAAGGCGGAGCGCGTCATCGACGCACCGCTCTACTCGTCGCAATATGACTTTGCGGATGAGGACGTACCGTTCTATGAGCTGGTACTGCGCGGCTATGTGCCGATGAACTCCGTCTCCATCAATCTGTGCGGCGACGAGAACGATGCTCTGCTCCGCTGTGTGGCGGCAGGTATCGCCCCCACCTATACGTTGACCTATCGGTATGATAATGAGCTGGTGACTTCCGATCATAATTTCATCTTCGGAAGCGGCTATGCAGGCAACAAGGCGCGCTTGCTCAAAACCGCCGATGCGATCAAGGCGTATCTCGGCAGTATCGAGGGCGCTAAGATCAAGGAGTATCAAAGCCTCGGTAACGGTGTCTGCATCACGAAGTTCGATAACGGCGTATATGCCGCCGTCAACTACGGCGATAAGGACGCGACGACCGCCTACGGTGTCGTCAAGGCCGGTGCCTGGATTACAGGGAGGGATGCACAGTGATTGCAAAAACGCGTAAACCCAAAAGCCTTGAAGCCAAAAAAGCACGGTACGGCTTCATCTTCTTGGCTCCCTGGATCGTAGGTGTGGTTTTGTTCTTCATTTACCCGATCTTCAACTCCATCTACTACAGCTTTGCCAAGACTGCCATTTCCGAGCATGGCGTGCAAGCCACCTTTGTCGGAGTTGAGAATTATCACAACATTCTCGACGTCAACCCGGACTACACCAACAATCTGATCAGTGCGATCGAAGGATTTTTCGTGTCATTGCCGTTTATCCTCGTCGTTAGCTTGATTTTGGCGTTGTTCCTCAATGACAATTTCCCCGGCCGTCTGTTCTTCCGGGCGCTGTATTTCATCCCGGTCATTTTCGCCAGCGGCCCGGTGCTGTCGCAGTTCCTCAGCGCCGCGTCCAATAACGCGACCGATGTCGCGGTGGCGGATGCCGTCGCATTCAGTATGATGGACTTCACACAGGTGCTGAAGGGACTGGGCTTGCCGGAGGCGGTGGAGAACTACCTCGTCAGCGCCCTGGACGGCTTGTTTATGATGGTGTGGCAGAGCGGCATACAGATCGTTCTGTTCATCGCCGGCTTGCAGGCGATCCCGGATCAGCTCTATGAGGTCGCCAAGGTCGAAGGCGCGACCAAGTGGGAGGAGTTCTGGTTCGTTACCCTGCCGATGCTGTTGCGACCGATGCTGTTGGTGGTCATCTTCACGATGGTGGAGAACATCACCGCCGAAACGAACGCGGTCATCAATCAAGCGTATGGGCAGTACAATGTTCTCGAATACGGGATCGGCTCGGCGATGCTGTGGTTCTATTTCATGATTGCCGGCACGATCATTGCGTTGATCCTTGTCCTTTACAGCAAGGTCTTCCTGAAGAAGTGGGGGTAATAAAATGGAAATGAAAAAAGTAACTCCCGCCTTGAACCGCGACAAGGTGCGCAAGAGTGTCAACGGCGTATTCTTCTACATTCTGCGTCTGCTGTTCCTGATCATTGTGGGCTATATCGTCTTGTATCCGCTGTTGTATATGATCGCCGCGTCGATCAAGACGGGCGGCGACTTCCTCGATGTCGAGCATATGTGGATCCCACGTGAGTTCACGCTGGAGAACTTCAAGACGGCATTCGGCGTCATGGGCGGAACGGGCGATACCGATTTCCTCAACGCCTTCAAGCAGACGGCGATCCTGCAGCTCGTCAGCGCGGGTCTCGAGATCTTCGTTTGTGCGTTCGTTGCTTACGGCTTCGCGCGCTTCAAGTTCCCGGGCAAGGGCATTGCGTCCTTCCTGCTGATCTTGTCGCTGCTTGTGCCGCTGGAGATGTACAGCCTGTCGCTGGCACTCAACTTCCGTATTCTGGGCGTGTTCAATACGCCGTTTGCGTATTGGCTGCCCGCGGTATTCGGCATCGGTATCCGTTCCGGTATGCTGATCTACATTTATCAGCAGTTCTTCATCGGCTTGCCGTTTGAGCTGGAGGATGCCGCCTATGTGGACGGCGCCGGCCCGATCCGCACCTATTTCAGCATTGCTCTGCCGTCGTCCAGCGTCGTGCTGGTCACGGTGTCGGTGCTGGCGATCATCTGGTACTGGAACGAGAAGTTCCTCGCCCAGCTCTGCTTCCTGGATGAGAACCGCCCGCTGGCGGTCGTCATGGCCAGTATCGGCTCGCTGTTGCAGATGTATGCCAAGATCAACGGCGGTGAGCCGGAATATCCTGCTGTGGTTTCCGCCGCCTGCTTGCTGTATCTGGCAATCCCGCTGATCTTCTATATGATCATCCAGCGTAAGTTCGTCAAGAGCATCGACCGCGTTGGTATCACCGGCTGATCTTTTCAATCAAAAAAAGCAGTCACGATTTGAAAAAATCGTGACTGCTTTTCTTATATTCGCTTTATCATCGCTCAACTGTTCCGTTCTTTCAGGGCGCGTTCCGCCTCGCGTTTCATATCGCGGCGGGCGGCATCCTCGCGCTTGTCGTACAGCTTTTTGCCGCGGCAAAGCCCGACCTGCACCTTGACCCGACTGCCCTTGAAATATACCGACAGCGGAATGAGCGCGTAGCCCTTTTGCTTGAGCAGACCAAACAGACGGTTGATCTCGCGCTTGTGCATCAGCAAGCGGCGCACCCGGAGCGGGTCGCGGTTGAAGATGTTGCCCTTGTCGTACGGGCTGATGTGCATTCCGTTGACGAACAGCTCGCCGCCGTCGATGGCGCACCAGGCGTCCTTGAGGTTAAGCCCGCCCTGCCGCAACGATTTGACCTCGGTGCCGCACAGCTCGATGCCCGCCTCAAACGATTCCTCAATGAAATATTCGTGAAATGCCTTGCGGTTTTCCGCAATGGTCTTAAATCCGGGTTTATCCGCCACGGCGAAAAACCTCCTTTTGCAAAATTACAGCTCGCTACGTCCCTCCAGCGAGCGCCCGAGCGTGACCTCGTCGGCGTATTCGAGATCGCCGCCGACCGGAATACCGTAGGCAAGCCGGGTGACGCGGATGCCGAGCGGCTTGAGCAAGCGGGACAGATACACGGCGGTATAATCCCCCTCGACGGTGGGATTGGTTGCCATAATGACCTCTGTGACCGTCTCATCCTCCAGCCGGTGGAGCAATTCCTTGATCCGCAACTGCTCCGGGCCGCGCCCGTCCATCGGGGAGATGGTGCCGTGCAGGACGTGATACAGCCCGGTGTATTCCCGCGTCCGCTCGATGGCGTTGACATCCTGCGGGTCTTCGACAACGCAGATGACGGTGCGATCGCGCCGCGCATCATCGCACAGCGAACAGGGGGAGGTGTCGGTCAGGTTGCAACAGCACGGACATTCCCGGATGTTAGCGCGGGCGTCGCTGACCGCGTCGGCAAGCGCCTTGGCATCGGCATCCGGCATAGACAGCAGATGAAAAGCCAGCCGCGCGGCGGACTTGCGTCCGATGCCGGGCAGGCGTTCGAGCTTTTCGGTCAGTCGCTCCAGTGGTATGACGGTATATCCCATAGCGACCTCTTAAAACATTCCCGGCAGGTTCATACCGCCGGTGATCTTTCCCATTTCCTGCTCCGCGTCCTGCGCCGCCAGCCGGGAGGCCTCATTGACTGCCGCCATAACGAGGTCGGCAAGCATTTCCGCATCGTCGGGGTCGATGACCTCGGGCTTGATTGCGAGAGCGGTCACCTGATGGTGCCCGTTGACGGTCGCGCTGACCGCGCCGCCGCCCGCCTGCGCGGAATACTCCCGCGCCTCCAATTCCGCCTGCGCGAGAGCCATATCGTCCTGCATTTTCTGCGCCTGGCGGAGCATCGCCTGCATATTGTTCGGGCCGCCTCCGACCCCGTTGGGAAGATGTGCTTTCATAGTTTGTCCGTTCCTTTCGTCAGTCTTGTTCGTTGACCTTGATCCCGGCGCTTCGGCTAATATCCATCAGCCGCGACAGCGGGTCGTCGGCGCCCTTTTGCTTGCGTGTCATCTGCCGCAGACCGAGCCGATAGCTTTCTCCGGTCACGCCGCGGATGGCATCCATCAGCAGTTCCTTGTTATTATCACGCATATACAATTCCTTAAACAGCACATTGTCGGTGCAAATGAGTAGCTGCGTTCCTTTTTTGATCGCTGTCGAGTCCGCCAGCACGCTGTAAAGCGGCATACAGCTCTGCTGTAAGCGCTCCAGCACATCGCCCCAGCAGGTGCAGGGGGTTTCCTCCTCCTCGGGGGCGGGAGCCTCGGGCGGCTTTGCCGCTGTCGGCTCCGGTGGGTCGGTCGGCGGCGTATCTTGTGCCGGGGCGACAGGAGCGGGCGCCGCCGGTGCGGCGGGCATAGCTCCGGCGCGCAGGGCGCTTTCCAAATCGCTCACTCGACGCAAAAGCGCCTCGGTCGAGGTATCCAACTGCGGGTCGCAGAGCTTGAGTACCGCCATTTCCATCTCCACCCGGCGGGAAACGCCGCCACGCAAGCGGTCAAGGGTGGATTGCAGAACATCCATGATGTGCAATATCGCGGGCAGGGCGGTCTGCGTAGCGATCTGCCGCATTTTTTCTATATCCTCCGGGGATGCTATGATGAGGTCGCCCGGGTCGCTGACGGTTTTGAGCACCATCACATTGCGCAGGAAAGCGATCCACTCGGCGCAGAGCCGCTCCATATCCTTGGAGGATTGATACAGTCGGTCGATCCAGCCGAGTGCGGCGGCGGCATCCTGCTTAAGGATGCAGGAGGTCAGTCCGGCGAGCGCTTCCTGCGCCGCCATCCCGGTGACGGCGGCAACGACCGCCGCGTCAATAGTCTTGTCGGCGGCGGCACACTGGTCGAGCATCGACAGCGCGTCGCGCATCGCTCCGTCCGCCAGGCGGGAAAGCAATGCCGCCGCATCGGGGGTGAGGGACAACCCCTCCTGCGAGGCGACATATTGCAGACGCTCGGCGATCGCCTCCGGGCGGATGCGGTTGAAATCAAACCGCTGGCACCGCGACAGAATGGTGGCGGGGAGCTTATGCACCTCGGTGGTGGCGAGGATAAAAATGACGTGCGCGGGCGGCTCCTCCAGCGTTTTCAGCAGGGCGTTGAATGCGCCGGCGGACAGCATATGCACCTCGTCGATGATGTAGACACGGTATTTCCCGGCGACCGGGGTGAATGCCACCTCGTCTCGCAGATCGCGGATGCTGTCTACACCGTTATTGGAGGCGGCGTCGATCTCGGTCACGTCGAGGATGGAGCCATCGTCGATGCCGCGGCAAATATCACATTCGTTGCAGGGGTCGCCGTCGTGCGGATGCCGGCAGTTGACCGCCTTTGCCAGTATTTTGGCGCAGGTGGTCTTGCCCGTTCCGCGGCATCCGGTGAACAGATAGGCGTGGGACAGACGGTTGTTTTTGAGTTCATTTTTGAGCGCGGTGGTGACGGTTTCCTGCCCACAGACATCGGAGAAGGTCTGCGGTCGCCATTTGCGGTATAATGCCTGATACACGCATATCGCTCCTTTATCCAAAAAATCATAAGCCGGGCGCTTTCGGGCATACGGACGGGTGGGTTGACTGCGGCACACGGACACAACCGCTTAATGCTGCTCGGTTCCCCGCCTGACATGGTTCACGGCGCACCGTCGCACAGGACCCGCCCGCCCGTATGCCCCAAGGCGTACGGCTCATACAATCAGTATACATCATTTTGATGGGGAAATCAACCGCTTTTTTGTCTTTTGTCTCGGCAAGTTTCACGGCGAAACAGTACAAACAGGAAAACTGCGGCAGTAATCTACAAAGTGTATATAAAAAATCGCAACATTTATCAAAAAATCGTCAAAAAGCTCTTGACAGTCACGTGACCGCGTGATACAATCAAGTAAACTCAAGGGAGGTGAGGAGATGTCTCAGCAGTTTATACCGGGTACAGTACTATCCTATGATGGGGTTGACGGCGGGATGCTGGCGGCGTTTCGCCCGATGCTGGCGGCAACAGATGGGCTGTCTCTTGGTCAGATATGCGCCATCACCGGTCTGGAGCCGGCGGTGATCCAGAACTGGGTCAAGCGCGGATTCGTGCCCCACCCGGTATGCAAAAAGTACGGCAGTCGGCATCTGGCACGCATTCTGCTGATCGTGTCGATGCGGGACTGTATGCGCATCGAGCAGGTGGGTGAATTGTTGCGACTGGTCAACGGCGATGCCGATGACGAGAGCGACGATATCGTGTCCGAGGAACGGCTGTATGACTACCTGTGCGAGATCATCCGCCGCACGGACGGCATTCCCTCCGAGCAGGAGGCGACCCGGCGGATCGCGGAGATCATTGCCGACTACCGCGCGCCTGATGAGCGTGCCTATCGCCGTCTGTCGCAGGCGTTGCAGGTGATGCTGTATGCCTACACCGCCGGTCAGCTCAAACAGCAGGCTGAACGCCTGTATGCGCAAATGTCGGAAAAGAATTGATTTAAGAAAGGAAAAGGCATTATGGAAAAGACAAAAAAGAGCATCAGCAAGGGTATGATTTTAGGCATCGTCATTGCGGTCATCGCACTGATTTTGCTGCTCGACTGCTTTACGATCGTGCAGCCCGGTCACACCGGCGTTGTGGTGACGATGGGTAAGGTGCGCTCCGGCGTGATGCAGGAGGGCTTGCACGTCAAGGTGCCGTTTGTGCAGAATGTCGTGCAGATCGACAACCGCATCGTTAAGCTGGAGGTCGATACCGAGGCGTTCTCCAAGGACCTGCAGACTGTGACGACCGTGCTGGCGATCAACTACCGCGTCGATACGGCAAAATCCGACAGCATCTATAAGAATGTCGGCAGTAACTATGAGACGGTGCTGATCAAGCCGGCGGTTGAGGAGGTACTCAAGGCCATCACCGCGCAGTATACCGCGGAGGAAAGCGTCACAAATCGGGTGATGATCTCCGACGGTCTGATCAAGGGACTCAATGAAAAGCTCAATGAGATCGGGCTGTATGTCACCGATGTCAACATCGTCAACTTTGATTTTTCCGAGGCGTTCATCACCGCCATCGAGGAAAAGCAGGTCGCCCAGCAAAAGCTGTTGAAGGCGGAGACCGAAAAGCAGACGGCGATCACCAATGCCGAGGCGCAGGCGGAGACGATCCGCATCAAGGCGGAGGCGGAAGCCAAAGCCAACGAGGTATTGCAGAAATCCTTGAGCAAAGAGGTGCTGGAATACAACAAGCTGGAAAAGTGGAACGGTGTTCTGCCGCAGGTCACGGGCAATAGCGAAACGCTAATCGACCTTACGACGAAATAAACTGAAAACCCCCGGTAGCAGGCTTGCCGCTCGGCTACCGGGGGTTATCTGCGCTTTAATAGTATTTCGTGCGGGATTTGAGGGTGTCGCTGGCGAGGCAAACAAAGGTCTTGCCGGGTTCGACCGTCAGCGGGGTCACGCCGTCGCTTTCGTAGTAGGCAAGGTGGCTCGTCGAACAGCTCCAGCGGATCGGACGGCAGGTGCCGCCGCTTGCCAGCAAGCCCTCGCCGCTCTTCAAATCGAAGTTGTAGCGATTGGCCTGCTTGCCACTGTGGGAGGTGTAGATCGCGTCAAAGGTGCGGTTGTCAAACATTACGATGACATTGGACACCCCGATCAGCCCGCCGGTGTAGGTCTTGTGCACCTCCGAGGAGAGGGCGTTGCGATGCTTATAATACTTGAAGGTGTTGGTGCTGTAGGTGAATGCCATCGTGTAGTTTTCCGATATTTTGACCTCCAGCGTCATAGCGGGGTCGGTGCCCTGCCGCTCACCGAATTGGAACGGTGCGGAATAGCTTGAGGTCAGGCTGTAGCCGCGCTTTTGCGCGGCGGAGATCAGCTTGCTTTTCTGAAAAACGCTGGTGTTCCACGAGTAGTTTTGGGTCGCTTTCAGCACCGCGCTCTTTTCGGCGATATTGCCGATGTCGCACACGCCAAGCTCCTTGATGGTCTCCAGACCGGTCTGCGAGCCGCCGATGTGGCAGTAGATGCAGTCGAGCGCTTTGGCAAACTTGACAAAATGCGGTCGTGCACTGCGCACCGGGCCGATGACATCGGGCACGCGGTCAACGCCGGAGAAAATCGCCAGGATGCGCGGGATGCCACCCTCGGTCTCGGCCTCAAAGTACATATCCGCCGCTTCGAGATTAAGCTGCGAGGTGGTGGAGGATTCGTCAGTGATGACGATACCCACCGGGCGGTTATTATTGGTTTCCATATCGTTTTCACCGGTCAGCGCGTTATATCCGAGCTGGCGGGGCGGCTCGGTCGGCGCGGTGCTCGGCTCCGGAACGGTCGGGAGGGTAGGCAAAGAGCTATCCTCCGTTCCCGATACCCCGCAGGAGCTTGCTGTCAACAGGATCACCACTGCCAGCAGACCCGTTAAAATCCGTCGTTTGCTCATTTTCTGTTCCGTCCTTTCGACAAAATCCCTATTTTAAATAGTATACCACAATATTTGGCGTTTTGCAACTGCCAAAAGCTGATTTTTCCACAATGTTTAGCGAAAAAACGGTAGCTGATAGAACCGGAGTGTGGGAGGCAGTTTGTACGTATCAAGCGACATTTTCGAAATCGTCGCTTTCTGCCGGTGGATTGCCACACCAGTGTGCGCACTGGTTCGCAATGACAACGCAAAGAGCGTAATCAAGCATAATGCGAGATGCCCGCAACAGAATTGTGCAAGCTCTTTTCGAGTCATTGCGAGGAGCAACGCGACGCGGCAATCCAATGGCGGAAGCTTTTATTTTGCACCATTGTTTCCGATACGCAGATACACTGCTTTTTGCGCCAACCTCCAAAATCCCGTTTCCTGCAAAAGTTGACATTTTGTCCGATATGTTGTATATATAATAGGTATGTAAAAGGAGCGCGATCGTATGCAATGGAGTCTTGTGTTTTTCCTGAATAGCGCCTTGCTCGGCATTGGGCTGGCGATGGATGCCTTTTCGGTTTCGCTGGCGAATGGGCTCAACGAGCCACGTATGAAAGCTCCCCGTATGGGTGGCATCGCGGGCGTGTTTGCGGGCTTTCAGGCGCTGATGCCGATGCTCGGCTGGATCTGCGTCCATACGGTGGTGCGGTATTTTCGCCTGTTTGAGCAGTTTATTCCGTGGATCGCGTTACTGTTGCTTGGCTTCATCGGCGGCAAAATGCTGGTGGAGGGTATCCGAAACCGCGATGGCGGCGAAAAGCCCGCCGTCGGCATCGCCGAGCTGATCGTGCAGGGCATTGCGACCTCGATCGACGCGTTGTCGGTCGGCTTTACGATCGCGGATTACGACATCCGGCAGGCGGCGGTGTGCGCGCTGATCATCGCGGCGGTGACATTCGTCATCTGTGTGGCGGGCTTGCTGATCGGCAGGCGGTTTGGCATTCGATTGGCAAACAAAGCCTCCATCCTCGGCGGCATCATCCTCATCGGCATCGGGCTGGAAATATTCATCAGTCATTGGCTGTAAAATAAGAAAGGGCGCGTTCACCAAGGGAGTTTTTCCCTATGTGAACGCGCCCTTAATAACAGCCTGTTTGCTGACTTATTTTTGCAGGTCTTGCTTGATCCGGGTTAAGTCATCGGTCGAAACCACGACGATGAGGTCATCGCCGGGCGCCTTGGCGCGGCGGAGCAGATCGATGTGCCCGTAGTGCAGAAGATCAAATGTGCCGTAGGTGATGACGCATTACATACCAAATGCTCGCTTACTTTCAATAGTGGATTTTTCAAAGCATACATCCGGTGCGGAGCGGGACAATTCGGAGCCTTGCCCGCGGGACATCAGCTGTTTTACGGTTTCGGCGGGATCGGCGTCGTGCCGGATAACGGCATTCACCGCCGTGATGATCGGCATCTCGACCCCATATCGCTCGGACAGACGGATCGCCGCCGGCAGTGCGTGAATGCCCTCCACGACCATACCGATTTGCTTGATCGCTTCCTTTGGCGGAACGCCCTGCCCGATGAGGATGCCGCAACGGTTGTTGCGGCTGTGGCGGCTGGTGGCGGTGACGATCAGATCGCCGATGCCCGCCAGCCCGAAGAAGGTCTGCTCCATACAGCCCATCGCCTGACCCAGACGGGTGATCTCCGCCATGCCGCGGGTCATCAGCGCCGCCTTGGTGTTATCGCCGTAGCCGAGCCCGATGCTGATGCCGACCGCCAGCGCCATAATGTTTTTCATCGCGCCGCACAGCTCGACGCCGGTAATGTCGGGATTGGTGTATACCCGCATACACGAATTGCCGAAAATGTCCTGCACCTGCTCCGCGACGGACAGGTCTGAGCAAGCGGAGACGATGGTGGTCGGCAGGTCGAGTGCCACCTCCTCAGCGTGGGTCGGGCCGGAAAGCGCCACAAGCCGACAGCTTTTGCCCACCTCGTCGCGGATGACCTCGGTCATCGTGTAGAGGGTGTCCGGCTCGATGCCCTTGGCGACATCGACGATGATCTGCCCGTTGGGGATAAAGGGAGCCGCCGCCTGCGCCGTGGAGCGCACATACGGGGACGGCACGGCAAACAGCAGAATGTCGCGTCCGCTGCATACCGCTTCTATATCTTTCGTATAGACGATGCTGTCGGGGAATACCACGCCGGGCAGATTGGGGTGGGTATGCGTGGCGGACAGACGGTCAATCTCCTCCGGGATCGCCGACCAGACGGTGACGGCGTGACCGCTCAATCGCAACAAACGCGCCAGCGCCATACCCCATGTGCCTGCACCCAGAATGCCAATATTCGCCATACCGTTTCTCCTTTTACATCAATAGACCGCATATTTTACCGTATTTTGTTCCGGAAATCCGGTGTAATAAAAGCCCTATCGCCGTCGCACACACCGTTACCGCGCCCCACAGCACAAAGCCGTTGCTCAAAAATGCCAGCGGCTTAACTGTTGCGAGCAGGAGGAAACCCTCCCGTATCAGCATATGCGAAAAATATACGAAGGAGCTGACAATGCCGAATGTATTCAAAGCATCTGCACGCCGGATAAGC
The DNA here is from genome assembly GCA_937902305.1 of uncultured Clostridia bacterium. Classification (GTDB taxonomy): domain Bacteria; phylum Bacillota; class Clostridia; order Oscillospirales; family Acutalibacteraceae; genus UBA5905. Next base: position 6,940 of record CALDHV010000257.1, on the reverse strand, counting down.
GTTTCGCGCAGGCACAGCAATAAGCGCAACAACGCCCATACGGTGAAAATGCTCATCAGGGACGCATCATTATTGCGTGCCAGTCCCCATGCCACGGTGCATTTGAGCTCAACGAGGGAAAGCGTGCCGAAAATCAGCCACAGAACGGTATTCCGTGCGATCACGCGCCGTCCGCAGAAACGCTCCGGATGCTCCTGAAATGTGCACGCCATACACGCGCCGATAAATACATAAATAAACGAGCGCAACAAAGCGGGGGAGCCGGTCAGCCGGTACAGCCATTCGACCGGCGGGCAGTGCGGATACAGCCCGGCATAGTTGGAGCCGAGCAGACAAATGGCGGTCAGCACACCGACCACCGTGCCGGTGACCGCGCGGTTGGTGTAGCGCAACAGCAAAAACACCGCGATCGTCCCATACAGCAGGGATGGAATATACCATGTGTGTGTGCTGTAGCCGGTGAGGAGCAGTTGCTTTAACAGCGAAACCGCACAGCGGGAAAAGCTTTTTCCAGCCCAGCTTTTGGCTATGATCGGGAGATACAAGACTGCCCAAAGCAGGTACAGCTTAATCAGCCGTCCGACATAGCGCCACAGCGGGCGACCGTTCGGCAATTTCTTTGGGCGGGGGCATTTTTTGAACAAAAAGAACGCGCTGACCAAAAAGAAAAACTCCACCGGGGAAAAATAGCGAGCGATGCTCCAAACAGTATGGCAAACCGTTCCCGCTATGCCGGAAAAGCCGACAACATTGGCGGTATGATAGAATACGACCAACACGGCGCAAATATACTTGACCAAATCAATGATCGGTATACGTTTCACAGAAGTATTCATAAACGCCCCCAATTTATTGCTTCTTCAGCAGTTTATTCAGCGCGGGTATTTCCACATGCTCGATCTTAAATACATATACTCCCGCCAGCGCCAAATAGACCGCAGCACCGGATACAATGTGGATCAGCAACGAGGTTGTATTGGTGCCGATATGAGGGATGCTACGGACGACAAAATACATGATCCCGCCGATCAGCCCGAACACACACTCCCACCGCAAATAGCGCCGTATGTGCAATGCCTGTCGCACGGCATACATCTGATAGAAGCATACGGCGAACTCGGCGCATATCGTGCCGATCGCGGCGCCGGTACTGCTCAGGAGCGGGATGAGGATGCTGTTCAGTACGCAGTTGACCACCGCTCCGAGAATGGCGGAGCGAAGATAAATACCGTCACGCTTTTGCGGGATAAGATACTGAGTGCGTACCACATTGCCGCATCCCAAAAACAGCACCGTGACGGCAAGATAACACATCAACACGCCGGTCTGCTTAAAATCGTTGCCGTAATAAGTGACGGCGAACTCATTGGCGACGGCAAATATGCCGAACATAACGGCGTTGGTGTATGCCAATACGCCGAGCATGGTATTATCCAGATAACGGTTGCTTTCCGCCTCAAGATTATTGGCTTTCATCGAAGACATTCGCGGGAGCATCACCGTGCCGATGGCGGTAATGACCGTCGCCGCAATGGTGATGATCCGCTCGGCATTTTCGTAGAAACCGACCTGATCCATCGCCGCCATATAGCCGAGGAAAAGCTTGTCCATCAGTTTGTATACGCTGACGGCTATGACGGGGACAAATAATATCAGATTGGGCTTGAAATGACGAACGATCCCCTTCCAGGTCGGCATACGAAACCGGATGCGATTGCGCAGAAAAGGCCAAAGGAGGATCTGGCTGAGCAAGGCGGAAACCGACATAATGGCAATGTAAATGTAAATATCTCCGCTGTCTCGCACAAAGACAAAGATGCTGATAAAGCTGATGATTTTTATGATCGCGTTGCGTATCACAGTCAGCTTGAACTCCTCCATTCCGAAGAAGAACCAGTTGATGTCTAACGCGGACGAGGCAACCGTCAAGATCATCAGCAACGCCGCGGTAATATCCTTTGACAGGAAAAACGAATACAGCAAATACGCGAGCATACTGCCGGCAAAGCATAATAATTGCATAGCGTATATCTCGCAAAACTGCTTGGAGCGTTCCTCTATGTCGGCTTGCACGGCGGCGATGGCACGATTGCCGTAGTTGGTCAGTCCCAACAGTGTGAAATAGGTAAAGTATAACGCGACCGAATGAGAAAAGGAATAAATGCCGACGCCGGTCGGCCCGATCACACGCGACAAATAGGGTGCGGTGATCAGCGGCAGAATGATCGCCAAAATCTGGTACGCCAGATTATAGAGGATGTTTTTTCCGATTTTTTTCATACTGATGCCTCTCCGATAATACGTGCCGGAACGCCGGCAACGACCGCACCGTCCGGCACATCATGCAATACCACGGCGTTGGCACCGACGGTTACGTCGCTGCCGATGCGGATACCGCCGATGATCTTGGCTCCCGGATAAACTGTCACATGATTTCCGAGGGTCGGATATTGTTCATTCTTTTGTCCCAATGTGACCTGCTGATATAGCAGACAATGATCTCCTATAACGGCACCGCGCCCGATCACGATGCCGGCATAATGCTCCATCCGCAGTCCTTGACCGATCACGGCATGGGGCGATACGGTGACGCCATAGTGCAACAGGAGCTTTTTTGCATATCGGCGCCTTTGGTTCATACGGGAGCCGCTCACGCAGGCGCGGGTCAGCGCGATCACCCGAAAGCCGGGATCGCGATAGTACAGCCGCAGCGCCCGCAAAAGCCGCAGACTTTTTCCGGGGAAACGGGTATCATACTCCGATACTAAAACGGTGCCAAAGCCCATAGCGGAGCCTCCTTATGATTTGTTGCCGACATAGCGGATATGCCAATTATGCAAACGGCAGATAAAGCGAGGATTATGGCGCCAGTTTTTTCCCAATAATTGCACGGTGTCGATCGTGCGTCCGTTTTTCCACAACAGATATGGGAAGCTGATTTGGTCGCGCATCGTATAAGTGTTGACCTGCGTCCACCATTGTTCCATCAAATCCACGCATACCGGGTCATGATGCCGCCGCACGATGACGGAAAACTCCCGCATACCGAATTGCGCGGGGAACCCCTCCTGCCGATAGCACGCGATCTGACGCTCCAATTCCTGCACCTTGGCAAAGCCCTGCACGATGATATACCGCGCCTCGGTGTAGATGCAATCGTGGAGAGGGTTATGGAAGGTCGCCATAAAATGCCGATCATCCATTCGATCAACCAGCGGAACGGGATCGGCGACAGACAGCACGTTTCCGTCCATCCACACAGAATAGGCGTGATCCGGGAACAGGATATGCGGGAACATTTTGCAATACTTAGATTTGTGATACGCGTCCATTTCATCAAAGCCCGGGATCGATGAGGTGTCGTATTTTTTCCAGATGCCATCCGGCGGCAATTCCTGATCCGTGATGGCGTAATAATCGCATAGCGGGCTTTGGAATAACGGCTGTGCGATCTGATCGTAGTTTCCGAAAACGGAGGTGTAAACGGCGATTCGTCCTGTCCATTCCGTATGGCGGGGTTGATAGTCGATCTCGGCGCGGTGATCGAACTCGTACGGCAAATAGTGGTCGATGATCAGCCGCGGGCAAAAGAAGGCGCGGATCTGCAACCAGGTTTGCGGAAATCCCTGCTTTCCGATTTTTGCCACATTCTTGAGAAGCGTGCTGAAGCCCTTGGCTTTCTCCTTGGCGTTAAATAGAAACATCAGCTTTTTATTGGCATAGCGACGATCCTGATAATACGTGTTGAGCGTCATCAAGCCGACGCTTTCCGTGCTTTCCCGATACATAATGATCTCCTTCTTATATTGCCGCTTGTGCGGTATTGGCATAGCGATATGCCAATACGATCAGCATAACGCCGAGCATAAAGTCTGCGCGGGTAAACGCTTGCGTATACAGCATGATGCATGACAGCAACAGGAAAAAGCCGACGGATAAGATGAGATTGCTCTTTTTTCTATGCCCGTGCATCAGTCGCCGTGCGATGGTGAAATAGTAGGCAAAGGACAATATCGTATACCACAGACCGCCCAGGATCAGGAAAGAGCCGAGATCCCCCTGCCCAAAATGGCGGAATCCGTGATAATTTGCCTGGAACAAAAAGCTGCTGCCGAAGCCCGTCCCGGCAAGCCAGGTAGACGGCATTTTCGCGGCATACGCCAGGATCGCGATCCGTTCGCCGCTCCCGTTGGCGGTATTCCCCATAGACACCGACGAGGATATGACCTTAAGAAACTTGACAATATACTTGTCCATCAGACGCCGTACCGTCGGGACAAATCCGTACCCGAACACGATCAGCAGAAAAGCGATCACGGCAAGCCACAGCAGAATACGCAATTTCCGGCTGGACAGATAACCGCCGTCTGCAAACCAATAGGTAAACAAAGCGACCGGCAACAGAATGAGCATCGCCTTGTTATCATTGTTCAGCGCGATGAAAAGCGACACCAGAACAATAAACGCGATATACAGCCAGAAGCAGGTTTTGCGCGCGCCGGTCAGCCGCCGCTTGCTGTAGCCGAGATCGTACAGCACGACGAAAACCGTAAACAAGCATACCAAATGGGTGCCGTACGGCGCAAACAATCCGCTGATGGCATCCTCATAGATCGCCAGATCGCGTGCCGTTCCGACGGCGACAAGGGAATAGGGACGCAATATTTGCAAAAACAGCACCGGGAAATTGATCAGCAGTGTTGCGTTGAACAGCCAAAAGCCGCGATCAAGAAAGACGGATATTGCCCGCGGATCGTTATTGTGCAGATACAGAAGAAAGCCGGCGTAAACGAGCGGGTAAAACTGTATGAGAAAATTGCTGATAACGTTGTTTAAGATCAGTTCCTCGGACAGCGCGGCGCTGATACAATACAGAATCAAACGGGCCACCAGCAATACCGTAATACCGATTTGCAGTTTTCCGGGGCGGATCGCCATACGTACCAGCAAAAGGACGGTCACGACCTTGTTCAGCAGGGAGGCAAGCCCAAAGAACTCCAACAGCACCAACTGAAAAAATAGCAGGAGCAGCAGGGCGACATCCAGGGTTTCTTCTCGGTGAGCGCGTAAGCCCAATGCGTTCATTCTAACGTATGTCCTCCTTTATCGGTTGCCGAGCAGGATGGCGAGCCGGAGCTTGACCGCCATATTGCGGCTGGCATACCGCGGCTTGCGGGACAGCGCCAGCCCGAGGCGGGTAAAGATGTTGCGGCGGTAATTTGCCACCTGGGTCAGCCACGCGCGTTCCCGCTCGGTTGCGGCGTAGGGCAACAGTGTTGCCGCCTGGTCTGCAATGCTGATCGTGGAACGGGTGGTAATCTCGGTCACGCGCTGTTTGAGCGCGTCTCGCTTGCGGGCGGTGACACCGACGACATTGCCGCCGTGCTGACGGTACAAAAGTCGCGGCGTGTCGTCATACAGCACTGTGCCGCCTACGGCAGTGCAAAGCGCCAACACATAATAATCGTGCAGGCGGGTCTTTTGCGGTGCCGGGTTTTGCCGGACATGCGCCGCCAGCGCGGCGTTCATCACCATCGTACAGCCGAGCAGACCGCCGGAGCAGACGACGGTATAGAAATCTGTGCGCGGTGGGGTGCGGTAGACATCTCTGCCGAGCGGTTGCAGTGTGCTGTCCACCAGCGTGGCGTTGGCGGCGTACAGCGCCGGTTCTGCGTGCCCGTCCAGCCGCTCGATGGCGGCGGCAAGCTTGCCGGGGAGCCAACGATCGTCCTGATCGGCGAAAGCGAAATAGTCCGCATCCTCCGCCCGGCGCAGAAGCTCGAGGAAGCTACCTGCCGGGCCGAGATTATCGCCGGCGTACCACGTGAGCCGTCCGGCGGCGGCATATTCGTTGAGAATGGCGTGGGTGCTGTCGGTCGAGCCGTCATCGCGCACCAGCAGGGACAGCGAAAAGTCCCCCTCCTGCGCGAGAATGGAGTCGATCTGCTCCCGGATATACTTTTCGCCGTTATAGGCGGATAATAAAACGGTCAAGGTCATAGCGTCACCTGATTTCTCCTATCAACGCATAAACGCTGTGTGATCGTGCTGGGAAACGCGTGCTTCTTCGGGCGGCAGTTGTCTCCAGTTGCCATACAGACGCGTCAGGTATTCGTCCGCTTTCTCCGGCACCCGTACCATAAAGCCCTCGAACGGGTGAAGCACTCCCGCACCGAAATAATGGGCGGAAATGGCCCGCTCGCCGACAAAAAAGCAGTCGATGGCATCCTTGTCGGGCGCTCTGTTTTGCAGGCGCCGAATGGTGTTTTGCCGTTTTTTGTACCAGTGCGAAAAGCCGCGCAGGGTGGCGTATTTCCACAAGCAGTGCTTTACCAGCATTTTGATTCGTCCGCCCTTTTCCCAGCACTTTTTCATTCCGCTCAAGCGAATGGGCAACGCCCAGCGCTGGGCGGTTTTTTCGTATTTCATCATCTGCCGGGGTGTCATACGCACATCGTCCATTGCAAATACGTCGATGAACAGCCCCAGCTCCGGCAGATCCTTCATATAGTGATTTTCCAGACGGGTATCGGTATCGACCAATTTAGCATAGTAGAACATATAATCCTTCGGATGCCCGGGGTACAGAAGCTCGCACCCGGGGAGCGCTCCCTGCTGACAAAGCGCGACAAAGCGCTCATAGTCGGCGCGGGGCATACTGACATCAATGTCATCATCCCACGGAATGAAGCCGTTGTGCCGGACTGTGCCGAGACAGGTGCCGTAGACGACATAATAACGCAGTCCGTTCTCCTCGCAAAAATCCGCAAAGCGCTTGAACATTCCGGCGATGCGCTCTTTGCATTCGGTATCGGAAAGGGGCAGGGGGTTGTTCATCTTTATCATCCCTTTTGTTCGGTTTGAGCGGCAATATCGGCATCCATTGCACCTAATATGGCACCTCTTTGTTCAGCAGTCATAGACCACAAAATACGACCTA
>CALDHV010000256.1 GCA_937902305.1 uncultured Clostridia bacterium | reverse complement strand
ACAGAGTGAAGTCTTTCTTCAAAGTCACCGCGGTATTTTGTCCCCGCGACCATCCCGGTCAGATCCAGCGTCACCAGCCGCTTGCCGCGCAACAACTGCGGCACCTCATCGGCGGCAATACGCTGGGCAAGTCCCTCCGCGACTGCTGTCTTGCCGACCCCCGGCTCACCGATGAGGCAGGGGTTGTTTTTCATACGGCGGCAGAGGATCTGTATCACCCGGCGTATCTCCTCCTCCCGCCCGATGACCGGGTCGAGCTTGCCGGCGCGTGCCAGGCGGGTGAGATCCCGCCCGAATTGCTCCAGCACCGGGGTGCGCGGGTTGCGGGTGCCGCCGTGTGTATTGCCGAGCGAGGACGGGCTTTGCACCCCGACCGCGCGCATCAGGTCGGTAAGAAGTTCCGGCGGTCGCCCGTCGAGGCTTTGCAGCAGCCGCACCGCCACGCTGGTGTCATCCCGCAATATCGCGGTCAGAATATGCTCCGTCCCGGCAAAGCGTTGCTGGGACATCGCCGCGTCGCTGAGCGCGACCTCCATCGCCGCCTTGGCGCGCGGCGTGAAATCCTCCGGTGTCAGCGTACTGCTGATCCCCGGCGACTCGATCGCCAAAATCTTCTGCGCGTACCGCATCGCCGTGATGCCCCGCGCATTGAGCACCACCGCCGCCACGCCGGTGCCCTCCCGCAGTAGCCCCAGCACGATGTGCTCGGTGCCGATATAGGTGTGCCCCATTTCCCGCGCCGCATCCACGGCGAGATTGAGCGCCACATTCGCTTTTTCGGTAAATCGCTTGAACCGATACATTCTCCCATCCCTTTCCCGGCAACTCCGCCATTACGAATATAGGCATTTCGGGCGGTCTTTATGCGTTGTCCGGCGGGGGATTTTTCACCTTTTTCCGGCGAAAGCGTATACTGAAAATGAAGGGGGTGGAACGGTATGTGTCTGCGTAACCTGTTTGGCGACAACGACTGCACCTGGATCCTGTTCATTATCATCGTGCTTATGATGATCGATAATGACGATTGCGGGCGCAGCGGCTGTTGCGGCTAAAAAGCGTCGGGGCTGTCACCGAGCGGTGACAGCCCCATTCTTTTGCCGGATCTACAGCTTGACGCCCGCCGTTTCCGCCGCCGCGCGGGGAAATGCCGCCTCCCGCGGCGCGATGTACTAAATCGTAGAAAAACAATTGCAATTTAATCCGGTGTGTGCTATACTGATGTTGCCACACAATTCAATATACCGCAAGTAAAGTGTGCATTTTTCGGTGTGTGTGACTTCGGTGGCACACACTTTTTTGTTTTTATGGAGGTAAAAAGGAATGAAAAGAAAACTGTTGGCTCTGCTTGCGAGCGTGTGTATGCTCGCGCTGATG
>CALDHV010000255.1 GCA_937902305.1 uncultured Clostridia bacterium | reverse complement strand
AGACCGTGTTTATCATCGGCATCGGCGGTACGCTCAAATCCGGCAAGCCGCACGACGGCCGCGCCCCCGACTATGATGACTGGACGCTCAACGGCGACCTGCTGTTATATGACGATGTGCTCGGTCACGCGCTGGAGATCAGCTCCATGGGCATCCGCGTCGATGCGGCACGGCTCGAGAACCAGCTTTCCGCCGCGCACGCCGAGGAACGGCGGCAATACGCCTACCCCCGCGGCATCCTCGACGGCACCCTGCCGCTGACGATCGGCGGCGGCATCGGGCAGTCCCGCCTGTGTATGCTGATGCTGGAAAAAGCCCACATCGGTGAGGTGCAGGTGTCGGTCTGGCCGGCGAAGATGGTCGAGGATTGCGCACACCACGGTATCCCCCTGCTGTAAAAGCAAGATCGCGCGGCGTAATCCGACAGATTTCAGTCGATTTGCCCGTCCGGGAGTGATACAATACCGCTGTCGGCCGGGATTATTATGACAGGACTCGCATAGAATGAGGACAAAAAACGGGAAGGAACGGTCATAACTATGGACGGCTTGGTCAATTGGTTTATTGAGGTACTGCACGGTTTGTCCGGCGAATGGGTGGCATTCATTATTTCAATGGTGCCGTTGCTGGAGCTGCGGGGCGGACTGCTGGCGGCATCGTTGCTCAACGTGCCGATCCTGCGGGCGATCCCGATCTGCATCATCGGCAATCTGATCCCCGTGCCGTTCATCCTGTGGTTCATCACGCCGATCTTCGATTTCCTCAAGCGGACGCGGCTGTTTCGCCCGCTGGTCGAAAAATTGGAGAAGAGCGCACTCGGAAAAAGCGACAAAATACAAAAAGGGTATTTCTGGGGGCTGGCGCTGTTTGTCGGCATCCCCCTGCCGGGCACCGGTGCCTGGACCGGCTCGCTGATCGCGTCTCTGCTCAATATCCCGTTTAAAAAGGCCATGCCTGCCGTGCTCGTCGGAGTGATGATCGCCACCATCATTATGTCCATCGTCTCCTACGGTCTGCTCGGTGCCATCATCCACTGATCCGATGTCATAATTCCTCCCTCCGACGCATACGATATGCCAAAACGGGAAAGGGAAGGAAGACTATGGAAACAGAGAAAAAAACTCGCTACTGCCCGGAGGGCGGACTGTTGTACACAGCGGAAAACCAGGCGGCGGTCGCTTCTCTCACCACGCTGATGCAGGCGCGGGAGGACGGCACCCTGCTGGAGGGACGCGCGGTGCGATGCGATGTGGAGCATAATCTCTACGTGCGTCTGCCCTGCGGGGAGGGGATCATCCCCCACCGGGAGGGCGCGATCGGCATCGCCGAGGGAACCGCCAAGGACATCGTACTCATCACCCGGGTCAATAAGCCGGTGTGCTTTGTCGTGACCGGGTTTGAGCAATCGGAGGGAGGCTGCCGTCCCATTCTCTCCCGCCGGCTTGCACAGGAACGCTGTCGGGAGGAGTTTATCGCCCATCTGCGACGGGGAGACATCATCCCTGCCCGCATCACGCGGCTGGAGACCTTCGGCGCGTTCTGCGATATAGGGTGCGGCTTGCCCGCGCTGTTGCCGATCGCCGATATTTCCGTCAGCCGTATCGCCCATCCCCGTGACCGGTTTCAACCCGGTGAGGAGATATTGGCGGTCGTATCGTCGCTGGAAAACGGGCGCATCTGCCTTACCCACCGGGAGCTGCTCGGCACGTGGGAGGAAAACGCCGCGCTGTTCTCGATCGGAGAAACGGTTTCCGGCATCGTCCGCTCGGTTGAGCCGTACGGCGTATTTGTCGAGCTGACCCCCAATCTCGCGGGGCTTGCCGAGCCGCGCGAGGGAGTACACGCCGGTCAGCAGGCGGCGGTATTTATCAAGAGTATGCAACCGGAAAAGCAAAAAATCAAGCTGGCACTCATCGACACACAGGACGACTACCGTCCGCCCGCGCCGCCGCGGTATTTCATCAGCGACGGCTCGATCGATTATTGGCGGTATTCGCCTGCGGAATGTACCCGCGTCATCGAAACACGATTTTCCGACGCGGTGATGTAAAACAAATAGCCTAACAGGAATAATCCGAACCCGCCTGAAAAGGCGTCTTTTCGGAACCTTT
>CALDHV010000254.1 GCA_937902305.1 uncultured Clostridia bacterium | reverse complement strand
ACCGATGTGACAGCCCCGCCGTTTTGATTTGATTTTGCCTTTGATCAGTGGGTCAGGAAGAACATAGCCGCGAAGAGGATGGTAATGATCCAGGTCGCGATCGGCACTTCCTTGATCTTGCCACGGAGGATGCGGATGATCACGTGAGAGACCATACCGAACGCAATACCGTAGGAGATGTTGTAGGTGAACGCCATCATAACCAACGTCAGGAAGGACGGCAGAGCGACGGTCGGGTTATCCCACTGCAGATCCTTGACGCAGCCCATCATCAGGATACCGACATAGATCAGCGCCGCGGCATACGCGCAAGCGGGGATCAGCGAAGCAATGGGCGACAGGAACATCGCGATAGCAAACATAGCCGCGGTGCTCAAAGCGGCGAGACCGGTACGGCCGCCGGCGGCAGTACCCGCAGAGGACTCAACATAGGTGGTAACGGTAGAGGTACCGCAAACAGCACCGGTGCAGGTCGCGATGGCGTCCGCCATCATAGCCTTATCCATACGCGGGACGACCATTTCGCCTTCCTCGTTGGGGATCAGCATATTACCGCTGCGGCAAGCACCGTACAGCGTGCCCATCGTATCGAACATATCGACCATGCAGAACGCCAGAGCGGTGGTGGCAAAGGTCAGTACCAGGCTGGTCATATTGTGACCCTCACCCGCCAGATAAGCGGAGAAGTCAAAGCCCTCGGTGAAGACCTTACCGAACGACAGAGTGCCGAAATCCTTGAACGCCTGCAGCGGATTGACCATGCTGCTGAATGCGGAGAATCCGGCAAACTCCGGAACCGTGAAGCCGAGCAGATAGTAGAGAACCGTACCGCCGAGTATACTGTAAATGATCGCGCCTCTGACCTTCATCTTGGAGAGAACGGCGATAACGATCAGCGTCAGCAGAGTGACGAGCAACGGCATGATCGTGCCCCAGGTAGCGCCGCCGCCCATCAGGTTGAAGGAGGCAAGCTTGACCAGCGTCGCGTCGTCATTGACGACCAAGCCGGCATCCTGGAAACCGATAAACGCGATGAACAAGCCGATACCGGCGGGAATGATCATACGAACACGCTTCGGGATCGCTTCGAAGATCAGCTTACGCAAGCCGGTCGCCGTCAACAGGATGAAGACCAAGCCGTCGATCAGCACGAACAGCAAAGCGTTCGCATAGGTGAAACCGAGACCGAAGCAAACCGTGTAAACAAAGTACGCGTTAAGACCCATACCGGATGCCTGAGCAAGCGGCAGATTGGCGATCAAGCCAATCAAGATGGTGCCGATAACCGCAGAGAGCGCAGTCGCGATATAAACCGCGTTGAAGAGTCCCTGCCCTGCGGGCGTTGCCGAGCCACCGGCAAGATCAGCGAACATACCGGGGTTGACCATCAGGATGTACGACATTGCCATAAATGTCGTCAATCCGGCGATCAACTCGGTGCGGACAGTGGTGCCGTTTTCCTTGAGTTTGAAAAGCCGTTCCATTTCTTCTATCCCCTTACTTTTATTTGACCGTCCCGGAAAATAAAAAAAGCCCGATCCGGTCTATTACGGTGTAATAGCGATCGTGCCGTGTCGGCGGAAAACGTTATTACAATTTATTATATCCCACCAAAACGAGTTTGTCAACCTTGATTTGACATTTTTTTGCATATTTCGCCATTTTAGTAAAAAAGCAGAGGTTGTTAAAAAACTTGTTTTTAACAGCCTCTACAACTACGTGATTTATCTGCTGTTTGCGGGAAAATCAGCCCTCCGCGTCGCCGTCCGCAACGGGCGGGATATAGGAGGATGCCACCAGCGCCTGGTAGAACTGCGACTTGGCCGCCTCATGATACGGGATGACCCACAAAATGCCCACGCCGAGGCACAGCGAGCCGACAAAATACCAGCCAATGAAGCTCAGATCCAGCACAAAAAGCTCGCCCTTGTGCCCATTGGTCAGCTCCTTGCTGGCGTCGATGCACTGCTTCCAGTCGTATTCCGGGTGATCCGCCTTGATATAATACGCCATCGAATAGGCATACGTCTTCACAATGCCGGGGATCACAAGCAGAAGCGACCACAGCGCTATGAAGATCGCGGACATCAGCCCGATCAGCAAATTGCCGCCGAAATCGGTCTTAAAACCGCTGAGCAGGTCTTCAAACTGCATCGGCTGACCGTCGCGGGTCTGCTTGAGAAACATATAGGCAAGGCTGAAGGCGAGCGGGCCGCCGATGATGACGGTCACGATCGCGCCGAACCCGGTCGCGGAAACAAGGCTTTCCACGGCGGAGACGATCAGGCACATGACCAGCGCCAGCATCCAGTTGTTGCCGAAGATCTGTCTGCCTAATTGGGCTTTTGCGTTTTCTTTGATAACTGCTCTGTCCATACAAAACACTCCTCAACATTAAATACGGTATTGCCATCCCTATTATACGGGATTGACCATCAAAATGCAAGAGCGATTTTTCGAGGAACAGCCGCCAAAAACGCGGTTGCCCGTTTTCAACAAACCCCTCCCGCTTTTCTATTGACATAATATTGCCGGATGCGGTATACTGCGGGTGGGAACGCATATTCGGCACGGATCGCGATACAATAAAACCGAAAGGCAGGGGAAACAGTATGAAGGTGGTATTAAACCCCGACGAGGAAACCGTCCGCGTCATCCGGGAGGGACTGGCACAAAAAGACGGCTACTGTCCCTGCCGCACCGCAAAAACGCCGGACAACAAATGTATGTGCCGGGAGTTCCGTGAGCAGATCAAGGACCCGGATTTTGAGGGCTTTTGCCACTGTATGCTGTACTACAAATATAAATGAGAAAGGCGGTCGCAAAATGGCGGAAATCACATTGACTGAACAAAACTTTGAGCAGGAGGTGCTGAAGTCCGACCTGCCGGTGCTGGCGGACTTTTGGGCGACCTGGTGCGGCCCCTGTCGGATGCTGGCACCGACCGTCGCCGCCATCGCGGAAAAATATGACGGGCGGATAACCGTCGGCAAGGTGAATGTGGATGACGAGCCGGGGCTTGCCGGAGCATTCCGCATTGAAAGCATCCCGACGCTCATTCTTTTCAAGAACGGACAGGCGGTATCCGCACAGGTCGGTGCTCTCCCGGAGGAAGCCCTCTGCGCATGGCTCGAACAGGAAATCGGATAAGAAAAAGCGCATCTGCCGAGAAAAACGGCAAATGCGCTTTTTTAGCAGATTTATTTTGTCACGATGCTGTCGGTCTCCGGGTTTTGATACAGACGAACATAGTCCACCGCCATCGACAGCTTGCCATCGGGGTTTTCCTTAAAGAATGTGCCCTCGGTGCCCCATCCCTTGGCGACATACGCCGGGGAAAAATACTGGAGCGACAGAATGAACGCCTGATACGCCGACATCAGCTCGCGATCCTCCTGTGGCACGGTGTAGGTATAGTGGCACACATCGTCCATATAGAAGGACAGCGTATCCTCCGTCCACAGCATCCCGTACAAATGGAAATCATTGGCGGTCTCGGCATCCGGGAAATGGAACACCCGCTCCGGATCACTGAGAATATTGACACGCCGCTTTTCCAGATCGGAGAACCAGAAATGGAGCTGGGGCATGGCATCGCCGAGAGAGGAAAACGACTCAAACTGGTCGATCTCCACATTGGCATCGGGACTGACTCGAGCCTTGACCTCCCGGTTGAGGTGCGCAAGGTTGGGCAGATACCAGATCGCCGGCCATTCTCCCTTGCCGAGATACGGCATTTTCGCCCGCACCTCGACATAGCCGTAGCGGAAGTTCATCGAATCGGCAGTCACCAGCGACCACGGACAGCGGTACGGCTTTTCGGTGTCGGCGGGATCGTAGGTCACCGACAGCACAGCACAGCCGTCCTTTGCCTCGATCCGATCATCACAGAACGCCTGATCGGGGCCGCTGGACTGGCACGAAATATAGCTCCAGCGGTCGCGGTCGATGGTGTTCCCATCGAACTCCTCATTCCAAACCAAACGGTATTGCGGTAAGTCGATCATAGTACTCATCCTCCTTTTTGGGGGATTATAGCATCCCTTTCCCCGAAAAGCAAGCGGTTTTTTCAAAAAAATATCTCCAAAACGTACGATCTTACGGACAAATCAAAAAAGATCCTTTCGCAAAACAGTTGACAAATCAGCGCATTTATGGTATGGTAGCAAAAACGGTGACGGAGACACGGTCGCACAGCCACGCTCCCCCAGCGAGCCGGGGACGGTGAAAGCCCGGCGGAAATGCTGTTGTGCGAATAACCCTCCCGAGTGCAAGCCGAACCCGCCCGCAGGCGGCAGTAGGGGCGCCGACGACCGCGCGTTAAGCGGGAACGTCTTGACAGAGACAGAGTGGCCGATACAGGATCGGCAAGATAGGTGGCACCACGGACACATCGCTGTTCGTCCTATGGATAGGGACGGGCGGCGTTTATTTTTTGTCGAATTGCGTCGCAGAAAGGACAGAGGAATATGAAACATACCGACATTATTCAGTTGATGAACGACCCCGCGCTCTGCGGGCAGAGCGTAACGCTGTGCGGGTGGGTACGCACCTCCCGCGACTCCAAAAACGTCGCTTTTCTGGAGCTGAACGACGGCACCTCCCTCAAGCACATCCAGATCGTACTGGACAAGACGCTTTTTCCCGATGTCAGCGCCTATTTGCCGCTCGGCACCTCCCTTATGGTGGAGGGCACGCTGATCGAAAGCGAGCGTAACGGCGTCGAGGTCAATGCGACCGCCGTCACCGTGCTCGGCGTTTGCCCGGGTGACTACCCGTTGCAGAAAAAGCGGCATACGCCGGAATATCTGCGTACCATCCCCCACCTGCGGGTGCGCACCAATATGTTCAATGCGATCTTCCGCGTGCGCTCGGTGATGGCGGCGGCGATCCACCGCTATTTCCAGTCCAATCACTATGTTTATGTCAACACGCCGCTCATCACCGCCAGCGATTGCGAGGGTGCCGGCGAAATGTTCAAGGTCACGACCATCGGCTGGTCAGATGAATACAAGACCGCCGAGGAATACTATCAAAACGACTTTTTCGGTCGCCGCGCCGGATTGAGCGTATCCGGTCAGCTGGAGGGCGAAATGGCGGCGATGGCATTCGGCAAGATCTACACCTTCGGGCCGTCCTTCCGCGCCGAAAACAGCAACACCCCGCGCCACGTTGCCGAGTTCTGGCACGTCGAGCCGGAGGTGGCGTTTGCCGAGCTGCCGGACATCATCGAAATCGCGCAAGAGATGATCAAGTATATCATCCGCGATGTGATGGAAAAGTGCCCCGAGGAGCTGGCGTTCTTCGAAAAGTTCTTTGAGGCGGGTCTGCACGACAAATTGCAGAATGTCGTGGACAAGGATTTCGAGGTGCTGGATTACACCAAGGCGATCGAGATACTTGAAAAAGCCGACGCGGATTTCAAATATCCCGTCTACTGGGGCTGTGACCTGCAAACCGAGCACGAGCGGTATATCACCGAGCAGGTATTCAAAAAGCCGGTGTTCGTCACCAACTATCCGAAAGAGATCAAATCCTTCTATATGAAGCAAAATCCCGACGGCAAGACCGTCGCCGCGACCGATCTGCTCGTCCCCGGCGTCGGGGAGATCATCGGCTGCTCCGAACGCGAGGCAGACCTCGACAAGCTGTTGCAGGCCATGAAAGACCGGAATATGACCCTCGATGAATACAACGATTATATCGACCTGCGGCGGTTCGGCTCGGTGCCCCATTCCGGCTTCGGCCTGGGCTTTGAGCGGATCATTATGTACGTCACCGGCGTGTCCAATATCCGGGATGTACAGCTTTTCCCGCGTACCGTCGGCAGTATTCGCTGAAAAGGAGTGACCCCTGTGGCAAAGACAATCTATCCCACCGGATACACCCCCAAGCTCGGCTTGCGGGATACCCAGCGGGCGATCAAGCTCATCAAGGACACCTTTCAAGTCCGGCTCGCGCAAAATCTGCATCTCGAGCGGGTCACCGCGCCGGTGCTGGTGCCGGGCGGTGCCGGCATCAACGATGACCTCAACGGTGTCGAGCGCAAGGTGGATTTCACCATCAAGAATATGGATGAGGCGCACGCCGAGGTGGTGCAGTCGCTTGCCAAATGGAAGCGGCTCGCACTCGCGCGGTACGGCTTTATACCGGGCGAGGGCATCTACACCGATATGAACGCCCTGCGGCGGGACGACGATATGGACAATACCCATTCCGTCTTTGTCGATCAATGGGATTGGGAGAAGGTCATCCGCGCCGAGGAACGCACGGTCGCGTTTTTACAGCAGACGGTGCGTCAGATCGTGCGCGCCGTTGCCGATACCAACCGCACCCTGCAGCAGCAGTTCCCGCAGCTCACCTTTGCGGTAAAAGAGGATGTGTATTTCATCACCGCGCAGGAGCTTTTCGACCGCTATCCGGATATGACCGGCAAGGAACGGGAGGACTTGATCACCCGGGAGCATCGCACGGTGTTCCTGATG
>CALDHV010000253.1 GCA_937902305.1 uncultured Clostridia bacterium | reverse complement strand
GTCGTTATCATGCTCGCCGGTGCGGGCATCTGCTTCGGCGTCATTCTTATGCGTGACCGGATAAACGCAAAATCAAGTCAGAAGCTGTATATCAAGAGCATAGGAACGGTTTACATAACTGCAAACGACGAAGCAATATTCGCAAAGAACCTCAAATCCGAGGAGAAGTATTTTTACAGCGGTCTGACCGCTATATATACGAACGGCGATACCTACTATCTGTTACTGGACAAAAACCATGCGATCATCCTGCCGAAGCGCAGCTTCACCTCCGGCGACCCCGAGGGCTTTGCCGCGTTTCTGCAATCTTACCGTCTGCCGGCGATCCCGGTATTCAGCCCGCGCCTGACTCGCGGTGAGCTATACGACTGCGGTAACGGCACCGGTGCCGTTATGGTCATCCAGCATCATATCGTTACCGACGGATATTCGCAGGCGGAGATCGTCAAGCCGCAGTTGATGGATGCGTACCGGGCATTTAAGGAAGGCAGACAGCCGGAGGAGCCGAAAAAGCTACCCGCTTTCGGTGAGCTGGTCGCATCCAAGCTGGAAAAGGACAAAAAGCATTATTGGAAAGACTATTTCTGGTGGCGCAAGCAATATCGCCAAAATCTGTCCGACTTCTGCATCCCGTACGAAGCTCCGTTCGGTGCCGAAAACCGTCCGCCCTTCTTCCGTAACGCCGAGGGCACGGATTATGAGCGCATCGCCGGATTTTGCAAGGAGCGGAAGATTCCTCTGCCGACGCTGACACTGTGCGCGTCCGCGCTGGTGATCGAAAAAGTGACCGGCAAGCAGGTTTTCCCCATCAGCCAGCATTTTCACGGTCGTATCAATGTGATACAGAAAAAGGTGCCCGGGCTGTTCTTCATCGCCGTTCCTGTATTGGTCAATCTGAAGAAAAATCGGGACACCAATATCGTCGATTGGCTGTCTGCCACCTCCGCTTTTGCCCTGTCCGGGCTGTCACGGTATTATTTTACCTCGTTGACCCACCGGCTTTCTTTGGCAAGCGGACAGGCTCTGCGGCTCGGCGCGCACGCATCCCACACCTGGTTTGCGGTCAATCCCAGTACGATCGACACGGAAAATGATGCGGACGATTATAAGGAATACTTTCCTCACGAGCATGATGATTTCAACTGCCCGTGTATAGAACCGATGGAAACCATCGGAGAAAGCATCCTGTTCCGCTTTTGGTGTCCCCCCTCTATTGAAGAAGCCCGCGCGCAGGAGTTTTTTGATCTCTTTATGCAGACAATCAACACGATCATTGATCATCCCGAGCTGACCTGCCACGAAATATTGCCGTAAGGAAAGAAAACAGGCTGTTGCGTTTATTTGCACAACAGCCTGTTTTTCTTTATGTTTTTTCCTTCGGAATACCAAACAACCTGCAAAGCAAGCCCCGCATCAGCTTGGGGCTTCGGACGACTACCACACGCATCACGCATCCGCTCCTTATCGGTGTTTGACGCAAGACCAGCCGCAAAGCACCAGCGCGATGCCCAGCACCACGACCATTGCCTGCGACGGCAGAAGAATATCCGCCAGCATCCCTACGCCGAACACCACAAAAAGCATCGAGCCCGATCCGCACCGACGGTTCATCGCCGCCACCTCCTTCGGCAAATCCTGTGTCATTAACAGATTATGCCGTGGCGGGAAAACGGTGCGTGAAAAATCAATCCCGCGACAAAAAGACCAGCAATGTCCCCTCCGTAAAGGTCACGGTGGCTTGCCCGGCGGCAAATCCATTGCTCACGCACAGCGGATCCTCGGGCAAAAGCGCGTAGTCGGTCAGCTCGTATTCCACCCCACGTAGGGTCAAGCCCCGCACCGGAGCATCGAACGCAAAAAAGGACAAATGCCACCCCGGTTGAGCCGGGATCGTCAGTGGCGAGGACACGGCGGCAAAAACGCGGTTGCGCCCGTCCGCCAGCATCAGCCGGCATCCGGCGCGGGCGGCTTCAACCGCCGTGCAAATATTGGCATATTCGTGATCCAGCCGTCCGCCCAATCCGCCGAGCAAGAGAAAATCGGTATACCCCTGCGCCCGCGCCCACCTGAGCGCTGCGGCGGTATCGGTGATGTCCTTACGCACCGGCAGTCGCGTGACCGGTGCGTCATTCGGCGTAAAAGAAGCCGAATCAAAATCCGCCACCACCCGCAAGGGACGTACCCCGAGCGCGTCAGCAAGCACCAGTCCACCGTCCGCCGCGACAAACACGTCGTCCGGGCACAAAAGCGGGCGCAACGGCGCGACATCCTCCACCGGTGCGGCGGCCAAAATCACACAGCGGCTCACGGCTTTTCCCACTCCTTCACATCCTTGACCTGCTCATACATCGCTACATAGCTTTCATACCGGGAGACGGGGATGATCCCCTCCTCCACCGCCTGCCGCACCGCACAACCCGGCTCACGGTAGTGGGCACAGCCGACAAAGCGGCACTTGCCGAAAAACGGCGCAAACTCGCGGAAGCAGTCCGCCAGCTCCTCCTTGTCGATCGGATCGACCAGCGCACCGTCCAGCGATGAAAAGCCCGGGGTATCCACCATATACCCGCCTGCCAGCGGATACAGCGATGCCGCGCGGGTGGTGTGTCTACCCCGCCCAAGCTTGTGGCTGATCTCGCCGGTATCCAGCACCAGCTCCGGGTCGAGCGCATTCAGCAAGCTACTCTTGCCAACACCGGAATTGCCGGTGAAAACGCTGACTTGCCCTCGCAGACGCTCCCGAAGCCGTATCAACGAGTTTTCCTGCCCGACCGAAACAGGATAACACTCGATGCCGACCCGGCGATAAATATCCGCGATCGGCTCGGGGTCGCCCAGATCGGTCTTGCTGATAACCAAAATCGGGCAAATCTCCTTTTTTTCGGCAATGGCGATCATCCGATCCAACACCTGCAAATTGGTCTCCGGCTCCCGCACGGATGCCACCAGCACCAGCAAATCGAGGTTGGCGACCGCCGGGCGAATGAGGCTGTTTTTGCGGGGTAGGATCTCCTCCAGCACCCCGTTGCCGTCATCGCCGACGCTGATCCGGACACGATCTCCCGCGACCGGGGTCATCCCCTGCCGCCGAAACGCGCCGCGCGCCCGACAGGTATAGACCGCATCGGCGGCTTCTACATAATAGAAGCCGCCGATACCGCGTAAAATAACACCTTCCGTCATCATCAGAACAGCCACCCGAACGGTGAAAGCGCCGGTTGCTCCGGCTCTTCGCCCTGCGGCTCCGCCGGCTTGGTCGGCTCCGGCGCAGGCTCCGTAAACGGATATTGCTCGCGCAAGGTCGCCTTTCCGGTCTTGCCGTTGGCGGTATAGGACGCGTACATCGCAAAATCGTTCTTGCCCGCGACCGAGATCTTGACCGTCACCACGTAATTGGCGGATTTTTCGTTGACCGTGAAATTGAGCGTTCCAATATCCACCGGAACGATATTCTTATACTTTGCCGTCAGCGCCTCATCCTGCTTGCCGTTGACATAGAATTGCAAATCGACCGTCGTTGCCGTCGAGGGCAACTCCAGTGAGATCGGCACCTCCAGGAATCCGGTGCTAACCTTCAGCACGATCTCGGTGCTGGGCACGCGCTTGGCGGAGCTGTCCGGTGAACAGCCGAGCACCGTATCGGCGGGACTGCTGTCGCTGATATAGCTTGCGGAAATGTGACTGCGGGTGAAACCGGCGCTGACCAGCGTTTCCACCGCGTCGTTATAGGAGTAGCCGACGACATTCGGCATAGCGATCGGGTCTTCCTCCGGCTCGCCGCTACTGACATACATCGTGATCTCCGAGCCGTACTGTGCCTGCTCTCCCGCCTCGGGATCCAAACGGATGACACAGCCCTTTTTGATGTCCAGACTGCTTTCCAGCACCTCGTTGACGGTGAAGCCCGCCGCCGTCAGACGGCTCTTGACCAGACCGCTGTTTTCTCCGGGCGTGAGCGGCGGAATCTGCGCCAGTCGGGAGCCCTTGCTGACATACAGCGTCAGCTTGCCGCCGGTTTTGATGCGCGAGTTTGCTTCCGGCTCCTGCTTGAATACAAAGCCCTCCGGCTGATCGGCACTGTAGCCCTCTTCCATCTTGATCTTGTATTTTTTCGAGATGCCATCGATCTTGGTCACTTGATTGGCATAGTCCATACCGACGAAATTATCCACCGTAATCTCGCTCTTACCGCCGCTAAACAGGACGACACCGAGTATCACCATCGTCACGAGCAATACCGCCGCCGCGACCGCAGACAAGATCGCCACCGTGGACAGCTTTTTCGGCTCACCCTCCCGCGGCTCCTCCGGCTCCTGCACCGCGCCGCCGTTGCCGCGGATCCTGGTGATCGCGTCCACATAGCGGGTCGGCGTTTCATCTGAAAAATAGGTATATTCAAACTTGATCGACGGATTGCGCTTAAACTCATCAATATCGTTGAGCATTTCCGCCGCCGACTGATACCGCTTGGCGGTATCCTTCTGCATCGCCTTCATTGTGATCTGCTCCAGACCCTCCGGCACATTCTCATTGATGAGATGCGGCGCGGTCGGCTCGGTCTGCATCTGCATAATAGCGACCGAAACAGCGTTATCCGCCTCAAACGGCAGGCGCCCGGTCAGCATCTCATATAGCACGACACCGACAGAATAGAGATCGGCTTTTTCATCCGTGATCTCGCCGCGCGCCTGCTCGGGGCTGATGTAATGCACCGAGCCAATCGCCTTTTCGCCGTCCATCGTCGCCGCGCGCAATTCGTTGCGGGACAGCCGGGCAATGCCGAAATCGGTCACCTTGATCGTGCCGTCGGATACCAGCATAATGTTCTGCGGCTTAATATCCCGATGCACGATGCCCTTGTCGTGCGCGTGCTGTAACGCGCGCAGGATCTGCACGGTGAAATGCACCGCCTCTTTCCAGCGGATGTCCTTGCGTTGGTCGAGATATTCCTTGAGCGTGATGCCGTCGATATACTCCATCACGATAAACTGCATCGACTCGCCGAAGCCGACATCCAGCACCTTGACGATATTGGGGTGGTTGAGGATGGCGATCGCCTTGGATTCGTTGCGGAAGCGCCGCACGAACTCCTCGTTGTTGAGGAACTCCTCCTTGAGCAGCTTGACCGCCACATCACGACCGTCCACGACATCATACGCCTTGTATACGCACGCCATACCGCCGATGCCGATCAGCTCCCGAATCTCGTAGCGTCCGTCTAATCTTTTACCGATATATTTATCCATAATCAGTGACCGTTCCTTTCTTCGCATCCGTCCGTATTGATGACGACCGCCGTCACGTTATCCGTTCCGCCGCCGTCCAGTGCCGCACCGATCAACCGCTCGACCGCATTTTCCGGTGGCCCGTCAGTGAGCAATGCCGCAATTTTTTCCCGATCTACCATATTGGTCAATCCGTCGGTGCAAAGTAACAAGCGATCGCCCGGCAGAATATCCAGCTCATCGTATTCGCCCTGTTCGAACTCCTGTACGCCTATGGCGCGGGTGATGAAATGCCGTCGCGGGTGGTTCTTGGCTTCCTGCTCGGTCAGTTGACCCCGCTCAATCATTTCCTGCACCACCGAGTGGTCACGGGTGATCTGGGTCAGCTTTCCCTCCCGCATCAGATACAGACGGCTGTCACCGACGTGAGAAATGTAAGCGATGTTGCCGCACAGCACCGCCACGACCACCGTCGTGCCCATACCCTCCAGCTCCGGAGACTGCTGTGCACGGTCATAGACACCGATATTCGCCGCCTCGATCGCGCTCGCCAACAAGCGGTCGGGCGAGCGCACCGGCACATCCTCCCGGAAGCTGTCCCGTATCCGGTCAGCCAAAATATGGACGGCTATATCGCTGGCAATGTTGCCGCCGTTCGCGCCTCCCATACCGTCGCAAACGATCGCATACGCCCGCTGTTCGCCGATAGGCGCGAACGACAGCGCATCCTGATTGTTTTCCCGCACCAGTCCGATGTGAGTATCTCCTATGATCTTCACGACGTTTCCCCCTTTCCGTTATCCGATTGATCCGCCTGCCGCCGCAGTTGCCCGCAGGAAGCGTTAATATCCGCACCCAGCGTCCGCCGGACGGTGACATTGATCCCCCGTTTTTGCAATATTTCCGTAAACTCCTCGACCCGGCGACGACTGCTGCGCCGCTGAGATTTTCCCGCGACCGCGTTGACCGGGATGAGATTGACATGACACAGCATCCCGTGCAGGCGGTCGGCAAGCTCCCGCGCACAATCGTCGGTATCATTGACCCCGTCGATCATCGCGTATTCGAATGAGATCCGGCGACCGGTCTCGGCGATATACGCACGGCAGGCATCCAACAATTCCTCCATCCCGTACCGCCGGGCGACCGGCATCGTGCGGGTGCGGATCGCGTCATTCGGCGCGTGCAGAGAAACCGACAGTGTCAGCGGTATCTGCTCCTTCATCAATCGCCGTATCTGCGGCACCAGCCCGCAGGTGGACAGCGAAATATGGCGCATCCCGATATGCACGCCGCCCTCTTCTCCGAGCATCCGCAAAAAGCGGACAACATTATCGTAATTATCCAGCGGCTCTCCCATACCCATCAGCACGACGGAGGAGACCCGCACACCGGCATCCCTTTGCGCCGTTTCGATCTGTGCCATCATCTCCGCCGCCGACAAATCGCGGATAAAGCCGCCCATACCGGTCGCGCAAAAGGTACAGCCCATTTTACAGCCCACCTGCGTGGATATGCATTGGCTCCACCCGTGCTCATACTCCATCAGCACCGATTCGACGGTCTCGCCGTCATCCAGTCGGTAGAGATATTTGACCGTGCCGTCGATGGCGGACACCAGCTTGCGGGCGATGGTGACGCCCGGGACGGTATACAACGCCGCCAGCTCCTGACGCAATACCTTCGGCAGGTTGGTCATCGCGTCAAAATCGGTGACACCGTCATCCAGCCAGCGGCGTATCTGCCCGGCGCGGTACGCCGGATAGCCCCGCGTGCGCAACTGCTCTGCCAACTGCTCCTGCGTCATCGAACGCAGATCCACCGTGCTCAACTCGTCACCTCATTCTCCGGCGCGAACAAAGCCGGCGATATAAAATCCATCCGAAGCGTGGATGGGCGGAAACAGCGTAATCTCGCTTCCCATCGGTATCCCGGCGGAAGCAAACAGCTCCGGCGTCGGCAACTGCCGCGGCGAAAACTCCGGATGCCGCGCCAAAAACGCCGCCCGCACATTTTCATTTTCCTCCGGGCGCAGAGTGCAGGTCGAATACTGCAACACACCGCCCGGGCGCGCAAGAAGCGCCGCCTGCTCCAGGATCCGCAACTGCAACACCGGCAGGTCGGCAAAATCCGCCGCCGATTTATAGCGTATCTCCGGCTTGCGCCGGATAACACCAAGCCCCGAGCAGGGCGCGTCGCATATCACGCGATCAAAGGTGCCGCAAAGCTCATCGGGCGGGGGCGCGGACGCATCCCGCGCCGCGACCGACACGCAGGTCAGTCCCAGCACGGCGGCACGCGCCGCCATCGCGGTGGTTTTGGCTTCGTAGAAATCGCTTGCCACGACCGTGCCACGGTTGTCCATATATTGCGCAACGGTAAAGCTCTTGCCTCCCGGCGCGGCACAGACATCCGCGATCCGCTCGCCGGGGCGCGCGTCCAACGCGCGACAGCACCATTGCGAAGCAATATCCTGAAAATACCAGCAATCGTCCCATTGCGGCGGCAGGCTTTTAAGCGCCGCCGAGGGTAGCGCCAGCGCCTCGGGCAGTCCCGGCACCGGGCTGTTCGGCACACCGGCGGCATCCAGTGCCGCACGGAATGCGGTAACATCAGTCTTAACGGTATTCACCCGCAGATAAACGGGCGGCGCGTCATTGATGCTTTCCAGCAACCCTGCGGTCAGCGTTTCACCGTAGGCGTCCCGCCACGCGCGGATCCATTCCCGCGGGCAGGAATAGCGTATCTCCCGCCCTTTATCGGTATCCGGCAGAGCCGCCAGCATCGCCGCCCCTTGCCGCTCCACAGCGCGCAAAACGCCGTTGACGTACCCGGACAGACGGGCAAAGCCGCTTTTTTTCGCCAGCTCCACCGACTCGTGTACGGCGGCAAAAGCGGGAATACGGTCGGCAAACACAAGCTGATACGCGCCGATGCGCAATACTTCGCGGATCATCGGCTCCATCCGGAAAACCGGAACGCTCGACAGGTGGTTGAGCAGATAGTCCAGCGTCAGCCGCCGTTCGATCACCCCATACACCAGACGCACCGTCAAGGCGCGGTCGGCGTCGGAAAGCGTGATCCGCTGTAAATATTCCTCCAAAACGATGTTGGAAAAGCCGCCCTGCTCCTCCACCCGCATCAACACGGTGGCGGCGGCGTGCCGGGCATCCATCAGCGATACCGGCGGTGCGCCGGTCGTGTGTAAAGGCTCATAGCTTGTCACCCAGTACTGTGCCGGGAGCGACCGGATGCCCGCGCAGATAGTCGTTCGCCGCCATCCGGCGGGAGCCCTCCGGCTGGATCTCCTCCAGTCGCAATGCCGTCCCGTCGCCGCAAGCGACCGTCAGTCCTTCTCCCGCCAGCACCGTGCCGGGAGCGGCATCGGTATGCCCGCACACCGCCGAGCGATACACCTTGACGGTCTTATCCCCGATGCGGCAGGTGGCGACCGGCCACGGATTTAGCCCGCGCACCTGATTATGAAGCATCGCCGCCGGCTTATGCCAGTCGAGCGGACAATCCTCCTTGGTCAGCATCGACGCGTAGCACGCGCCCTCGGTCGGTTGCGGTGTCGGCGTCAGCCGCCCCGCTTCCAGCTCGGTCAGCGTGCGGGAGATCAGCTCCGCGCCGTCCGCCGCCAGAAGATCAAACAGCTCTCCGCCGGTGATCGTATCGTCCAGCGGGCGGCGGGACATCAGCAGGATGTCTCCGGTATCCACGCCCTCGTCGAGTTTCATAGTGGTGACTCCGCTTTCGGCATCGCCGTTGAGCACCGCCCATTGCACAGGCGCCGCGCCGCGATAGCGCGGCAGGAGCGAGCCGTGCACATTGATGCACCCAAACGGTGTCAGGGTCAAAATGCGGGACGGCAGGATCTTTCCGTAGGCGATGACGATGATCGCCTGCGCATTTTCCGCCGCCAGTCGCTCGTATGCCTCGTCACTTTTCATCGATGTGGGCTGATATACGGGTATTCCGTGTGTCAAGGCACATTGCTTTACAGCGGACGGGGTCAATATCTGCTTCCGACCGACCGGTTTATCCGGCTGTGTGACCGCCAAGGCAATATCGTGTCCGTCGGCGATCAGTCGTTCGAGACCGGGAACGGCGAAATCCGGCGTCCCCATAAAAATCAGCTTCATCGGTCGAAAACTCCTTTGGTCATCTCATTTTATCTCGTCCGGCTTCAGCATCCGCTCGACCTTGCTTTTGAACAGCACGCCGTCCAGATGGTCACACTCGTGGTCGGCACATTCCGCCGCGAGCCCCTCCAGTGTCAAGATAAAGTACTTGCCAGTGCGATTTTGCGCTTGCAGGCGCACCTTTTCCGGTCGCTTGATAAGACCATAATCTCCGGGGCTTGAAAGACACCCCTCCACGCACTCCTGCGTTCCGCTTCGGCTCAAGATCTTCGGGTTGATGCACTCGATCAGACCGTCGCCGGTGTTCATAATGAACAGTCGGCGCAACACACCGACCTGCGGTGCCGCCAAACCGACGCCGCCGGCTTTTTCCAGCGTTTCCTTCATATCGTCCAGCAAGGTGAACAGTCGCTCGTCCAAGGCTTCCACCGGACGGCAGACCTTATGCAGGATCGGATCGTCATCGGTGAGGATCTTTCTCGTTGCCATAGCGAACTCCTTTCTCTGTCACAGCATCGACACCGGGTCAATATCCACCGTCAGGCTGACGGCCTTGTTACCCGGCTCTTTATAATATGCCGCCATCACGGCACGTACCATTTCGCGCATCCGAGCGGTATTTTTGGCTTTCAGCAACAGCTTATACCGGTATTTGCCCGCCACCCGCAACACCGTTGCCGGAGTAGGGTCAAGCGCGATGAGCGGCAGGTCGGCGTATTCGCCCGCGACCTGCTGTCGCAGACACCGCAACAGCCATTGGCAAGCGCGGCGCACATCGTTTTCCCGCAAGCCGGAAAAGCCAAACAAAAACAAATCGGAAAACGGCGGATAGTGTAACATCCGGCGGGAGGCGATCTCCAGCTCGTAAAAGCCGCGGTAATCCTGCGCGGATGCCAGCGCAATGATCGGATTATCCGGCGTGTAGGTCTGTATAATGGCTTTTCCCTGCTCGCTCCGGCGACCGGCGCGGCCGATGACCTGCGTCAGCAGAGAAAAGGTGTTTTCGTAACTGCGGAAATCATCGCTATACAGCGCCTGATCAGCGCTGAGCACCCCGACCAGCCCCACCTGCGGGAAATCCAGTCCCTTTGCCACCATCTGCGTCCCGATCATAATGCGGTATTCGCCGGCGGCAAATGCCTTGAACTTTTCCTCATATGCAAAGCGGGACATCGTGGTGTCGGTATCCATCCGCAAAACGGGAACACCGGGAAATTGCTCCTCCAGCTCCTGCTCCACCAACTGCGTGCCAAGCCCGGCGTAGCGCAGTTTATCCGACCCGCAATGCGGGCAGACGGTCGGCGGCATGGTCGAATGACCGCAATAATGGCACATCAGCCGATGATTGGCGCGGTGATAGGTCATCGAAATACTGCACGACGGGCAGGAGATCACCTGTCCGCACGAGCGGCAGGAAACGTGGGTATGATAGCCGCGGCGATTGAGCAGTAACAGCACCTGCTTGCCGTCGTCGAGACAGCGCCGCATCTCCCCGAGTAGCGTCGTGCCGATCGCCGCCTCCACCCCCGGCTCCAGACGCATATCCACCGTTTCGACCTGTGGCAGACAGGACGCCCCGTACCGTTCGGGCAATTCCACCAGAGAATATCTCCCGCTGACGGCGGCGTGATAGCTCTCCACCGACGGCGTGGCGGAAGCAAGCAGCATCAGCGCGTGATGCCGCGCACAGCGGAACCGCGCCACATCCCGAGTATGATAACGCGGAGATGACTCCGATTTATAAGTATGCTCCTGCTCCTCGTCTAATACTATAAGCCCGAGCTCGGTGCACGGCGCAAAGATCGCCGACCGCGTCCCGACCACGATACGCGCCTCGCCGCGGCGGATGCGTTTCCACTCATCCATCCGCTCCCCCATCGCCAGACTGCTGTGCAATACCGCCACCCGGCGGCCGTACCGTTGCAGAAACAGCCCCATCATCTGCGGAGTCAGCGCGATCTCCGGCACCATCACAATGGTCTGTCGTCCATCCGCCAGCACCCGGTCGATCAGGTTCATATAGACGGCGGTCTTGCCGCTCCCGGTCACGCCGTGGAGCAAAGCCGCCGCGGGTTCTTTTTTTTCATACAAAGCCAGCAGGCAGTTATACGCCTCCTGCTGTTGCGGGGTCAATGCCGCGGAAACCACCTGCGGCGCGTCCGCGACCCCGTCATAGGGAGTACGAAGCACCTCGGCATCGTACAGCTCCGCCAAGCCTTTAGCGACCAGCGCCTGCACCACCGCAACCGTGACCCCGGCAAAGTAGCACACCTCTTTGACCGATGCCGCGCCGACATCCTCCAGCAAATGAAGAACGGACAACTGCTTTTCGGTCAATTTGGGGCGTTCCTCCGCCGGGCATGGACACAGCCGCACCATCCGCACCGACGCATCCCCCATCCGACGGAATGCCTCGGCATCCTGCGTTAGCACACCGAGCGCCAGCAAATGGCGCACGGCGGGCGCGTCCTGCTCCATTCCCAACCGGCGGAGCAGAATGTCCTGTTCGATGCCGTCGGGGGCTTTGGCGACCGCTGTCAACAGCACCCGCTCATTGGGGGTCAGTGTTTCCAGCGTTTCGGGCGGAATGTCGGCACACGGACGCAAAACGGGCCTCACCTGCATATACAGCCCTGTCGGGAGCATCGCCCGCACTGCATCGAACAGCGGGCAAAATGTCCGCTCCTGCAAAAAGCGTGCCAGCGCGAGCATTTCCTCATTGAGCAGAGGCTCATCGTCCACGCGGGACAGCACCGATTTATACCCGGCGCCGGTCTGCCCTGCCGTGATCTCGGTCAGCAAGCCCTGCCGGCGTTGATTGCCGCCGCCGAACGGCACCAGCACACGGATGCCCACCTGCGGTTCTCCGAGTGATGCCGGCCAGACGTAGGTGTACGCCTTGTCATAGGAGAACGCGGCTTGATCGACGGCAATCTTGACCAAAGTAACTCCGCCCTGCATCGTTCTCCCCCTTTGCTTTTATTCCTCGAACGGAACCAAAATGGAGCAATCCCCGTTGCGGAACTCCTCGATCGCCAGGCTGACCGGCTTCTCGATGAGTATTTCCTTTTCCGCCTCGGCGTTGTCCACGATCTGACGGGCGCGCATCGCCACACCGATCACCACCGCATAGCGGCTGTTTTCGCCTTTGAGCTGTTCAATATCACTGGGTGCTAACATCGTTCATTACCTCCGTAACCGTATTTTCCATGCGGCAATACCGCATAGCTTCTGCATCGATGATGGTGTCGAGGCGTTTGACCGCCAGCTCCAGCTCATCGTTGAGCACAATGTAATCGTACCGGTGCGCCTGCGCCATTTCGTCACGCGCGATCGCCAGTCGCCGCCGGATGCTGTCCTCCGTTTCGGAGGCACGCTCGCGCAGGCGGCGTTCCAGCTCCGCAAAGGACGGGATGGTGATGAATACCGACGCATAATCGCGGCAAAGCGCCATCACCTTTTCCGCGCCGCAGACCTCGATCTCCAAAATGACGTTTTTGCCCTCGTCCAGCCATTTTTCGACCGGGGCAATGGGCGTACCGTAGTAGTTGCCGTTATACTCGGCATATTCAAGAAAAGCGTTTTCGGCGATCAGCGCCTCGAACTCCTCCCGGGTGCGGAAGAAGTAGGTCACGCCCTCGACGTCCTCGGTTCGCGGCGCGCGGGTGGTCATAGACACCGAAAGCACTGTATCCTGCCGCTGTGCGAGAAGCAGCTTGATGAGCGTTCCCTTGCCCGCGCCGGACGGCCCGGACAGGATGATGAGCGTTCCTTTTTTATTCGTCATCGCCGTCGCCCTCCTGCTCATCGCCCATACGGTTAGCGACGGTTTCCGGCTGAACGGCGGACAGAATGACATGGTCACTGTCGGTGATCAGCACCGCGCGGGTGCGTCTGCCGTAGGTCGCGTCGATCAGCGCGCCGCGTTCCTTGGCATCCTGCACGATGCGCTTGATGGGTGCCGAGTCCGGACTGACGATCGCCACTAGCCGTCCGGCGGCGACCATATTGCCGAAGCCGATATTGATGAGTTTCATCGTTTACCCCTCTTTTTATCTCTCTTTATTCAATATTCTGTATCTGCTCGCGGATCTTTTCTATCTCGCCCTTAATGAGCAACACCTGCCGGGTCAGAGCAAGGTCGGAGCATTTCGAGCCAATGGTGTTGGCCTCCCGGTTCATTTCCTGCACCAGGAAATCCAGATTGCGCCCGACCGCCGTGTCGCTGTCGAGCAGTTGGTGCAGTTGGTCGATGTGACTGCGCAGACGGACGGTCTCCTCCGCCACCGCGATCTTGTCGGCGTAGATCGCCGCCTCATTGAGCAGGCGCGCCTCATCGACCGGGGTGCCGTCGAGCAGCTCGCGCATCCGCGCCTCGACCTTTTCCATATGCTCTCTAACCGTCTGCGGAGAGCGTTCCTCCACCGCGGCGACCGCCTCCAGTATCGTATCGGCGCGGGACAGCACATCGGTGCGAAGCTTGTCGCCCTCGGTCTGCCGCATGGCGAGGAAGCGCTCGACCGCCTGCGCCGTGACCGGCTCGACCGCCGCCCAGACCGCATCCTCATCCAGCTCGATCTGACGCACCGTCAGCACATCGGGATACCGCGTAAGCGCCGACGCCGAAATATCCTGCGGCAGAGAAAACCGCTCGGACAGCCCGCGCAGCGCATTGAGATAGCTTTCCGCCAGCGGGTAGTTGACCACCACCTCGCTGTCGCCCGCGTCGGTCGCCTCGATCTGCACAAAAACATCCACCTTGCCGCGGCTGATCACCTGTTGCAGATAGCTTTTCAGCTTATTCTCCAAAAATCCGTATGCGCGCGGGAGACGGGAGGAAAATTCAAAATTGCGGTGATTGACCGCCTTGATCTCCACCACGACGGTCAAGCCGTCAACGGCATCCTGCCCCCTGCCGTAACCGGTCATACTGCGGATCATACGCCCGCTCCTCACTTTCCGCGGAAATGAGAAAACCCATTCCGCCTTATATTTATCTAGTATAACATTATATCCATTCCGCCGTCCCGTGTCAAGGCGAAAAAGCGCAAAATCAGCGAAACACAGACTATATTTTTGAAAAAAGTCTTGTAGCGTGCCGATCTTTTTCCTATTATATTAACCGGCGGTTGATATTTGGAGCACATAATAAGGAAAAGTGATTGATAAAGTGCAATCGTGACGCTATACTGAAATCGGAACGGAAAAGGAAGGTAACGATATGTTTGAACGCGCAACCTTGGCAAAAACGCAAAAGCCTACCCACGAGTGCGAGATGCCATTGAGACGCTGACCGACTCCTATGCCGAGACCATTTCCTTTTTTACGCGCTATGTCAAGCTCATACACCATAACGATATCTTCTGCGGCGCCTTTTATGGCTATGTCGGGGAGTATTACGACACCTTCGCCCACAGCGCCACCGATCGCCTGTTCCGTGAGCCGAGCATTCGCGATTGGCAGACGGTGATCGCGGCGTTTTTCGCATACAAGAACGACTTGGGCATTTTGCCCGACGGAGCGTTACGCCTGACGATCGAAGGCTACGGCACCCTGCTGATGCAGGCGGACAGCGGCAAGACCTCCGTCAAAATTACGGAGGGGCAGGGAGATGTCACACTGGATGCGTTGACCGCCACCCGGCTGATATTCGGCAATCTGCCGCCGGAAACGGCGTTCAATGCCGACCGCAGAGTGATGGGGCTGTTGCAACAGTGGCTTCCTCTGCCGCTTTCGTGGAGCAAGCAGGATAACGTTTGACGGCTGAAAAACCGATTATGGGATCGCTGAAAGTCCGTGAACTTTCAGCGATCCCATAGATCTTTCTTCGTATTTCATTCGCCGAGGGTAAACTCCGTCTGCACCCCGGTCAATCCGTCCGCCAGTGCGGTAACGGTGACACCGGTCGCATCGTTCGCCAGTCGCACCGCCACGGCGATCGCGCCCGCGTACATCCGGCGGCGCGGCAGATCGGGTGGGATGGGGTCGGTATTATCCGATCCGGTGCCGAGCACCACTCCCCTGCCGTCGGTGAAAAACTCCACGGTCGGCGCGGCATCCGGCACCTCGCGGCCCTGCTCGTCTGTCGCCGTGCAGGTCAACAGCAAGATCTCGTCGGGGCGCACATCCGCCGCGTTTTCCGCCCGCAGGCGCAGGGCGACCGGTCTGCCGGTCGTCTCCCGGCTGTCCCGGGCGACCTCCTCCCCGTCGCGGTAAGCGACCGCCTCCAGCTTGCCGGGAGCAAACGGCACCTCCCATTTGGCGATCTCTCCCGGCGCAAGGGAGCGCCTGCCACAGCTTTCTCCG
>CALDHV010000252.1 GCA_937902305.1 uncultured Clostridia bacterium | reverse complement strand
CCCGGCCGTCGTACGAATACAGCTCGTCGGCGCCGTTGCGGTCGCTCCCGAAGCAGAGTCTGCCATCATGCGCCTGCAACTGCTTGATCTTGGCCGCTGCCGTGCTCAGGAAGCAGCAGAAGCCGTCCCAAGCATTGAAAATGCCGAAACCTTCGTCCGTGATGGCGCTGACGAAGATCACCCAGTATGAAAACCGCCTGATTAAAAACCTGTCGAAAGGTTACCGTCAGCGTGTCGGTATGGCGCAGGCGCTCATCGGCAATCCGCCGGTGCTGATCCTAGACGAGCCGACCGTCGGTCTCGACCCCAATCAGATCATTGAGATCCGCGCCCTCATCAAGGCGCTCGGCAAGCACCACACCGTCATCCTTTCCTCCCATATTCTGCCGGAGGTGGAGGCGGTCTGTGACCGCATCATCATCATCGACCACGGCAAGCTGGTCGCGGATGATACCGCCGAGCATCTGACCTCGCAGACCTCCGCCGACCGCCGTCTGCTCGTCAGCATCGCGGGGCCGGAAAAGGAGACTGCCGAGCTGATCGCCGCCATACACGGCGTGGACAGCGTGACCATCCTCGGTGAAAAAGAGCCAGGTGTGGAGGAATACCAGATCGAGGTCAAGCCAAACGCGGATATTCGCCGCGATCTGTTCGACCGGCTCGCCAAACGCGGCTGGCCGCTGTTGTCCTCCAAGCCGCAGGCGATGTCTCTCGAAGACATCTTTATCAATCTCACCCTTGAACAGAACGGAGGCGTCAATCAATGAGTGCCATTTTTCGCCGCGAAATGAAAATGTTCTTTGCCAACCCCATCGGGTATATCGTGCTGGCGGTGCTGTATGCCGTCGCCGGCTACTATTTCTGGGGTGAAAACCTCTACAGCGGGCGTGCCGACCTGGGCGGCGTGTTCAATATGCTGTTCTCGGTTTCCCTGCTCGTGCTCCCGCTGGTCACGATGCGCCTTTTCAGTGAGGAAAAAAAGCAACGCACCGACCAGGCATTACTCACCGCGCCGACCGGACTGACCGCCATCGTGCTGGGCAAGTTCTTTGCCGCGATGCTGTTGTTCCTCATCGGCATCGCCGTGACGCTGGTCTTTGCGGTCATCATCGCATTCAAGGCGACCCCCGACTGGATGGTCATTATCGGCAACTTTGTCGGCTTACTGCTCGTCGGCGGAATGATCATTGCAATCGGACTGCTGATCTCCTCACTGACCGAAAGCCAGGTCATCGCCGGCTTCGGCGCACTTGGTGTCTCCTTGCTGATCTTCAGCGTAGATACGCTCGGCTCCATCTTCCGCAGCTTCTCGTGGATTACCGCGGTGACGGAGTTCTTGTCGGTCAGCACGCGATACAATGATTTCACATCCGGTGTCATCAACTACGACAATATCGTTTTCTTCCTGTCCATCCAGGCGCTGTTCCTGTTCCTGACCGTGCGCGTGCTGGACAGCAAGAGATGGAAATGACGCAAAGGAGGATACGACAATGTCATTAGAACCTATGGATAACAACCTGCCCGTCGAGGACGGAGCGACAAATGTGGAAACGACGCCGCAGGAAAATGAGACGGTCGCAGAAGAAACCGTCGAGGAGGTTGTCGCGGAAACCATTGAGGAGGTCGTCGGAAAGCCGAAAAAAGCCGCAAAGGGCGGCAACGACTCCCACCGCCGTCTGCGCTATGGCTCCGCCGCGACCGCGGTCACGGCGATCGTCATTGTCGCCGTCATATTGCTGAATGTCATCGTCGGCATCGTCGCCGACCGCTTCCCCATCACACTCGATCTGTCCTCCGAAAAGCTGTATTCGATCTCCGCAGACAGCGAAAAGGTGATCGACGGGGTCAAGAACGAGCTGGAAATCGTTGTGAATGCCAAAAAGGTACTTGTTGCTATTAGTATCTAGCACAAAAATAATTAATTTTAGGTTAATTTTTTTGTCCCCTATGAAAAATAGGGGTTTTTATTTTTTCCGATTTAAATAACCACCTTGTCAAATACCTCTAAATT
>CALDHV010000251.1 GCA_937902305.1 uncultured Clostridia bacterium | reverse complement strand
GCGAACAGCAGCGTGTTTCCATCGCCCGCGCACTGGCAAAGCAATCCGATTTTCTGCTGTGCGATGAGCCGACCGGCGCGCTGGATTACGAGACCGGCAAGCAAATCCTGCTGGTATTGCAATCGCTGGTAACCGAGCATCACAAGACCGTTGTTTTCGTCACCCACACGCAGGAGATCGGCAAAATGGCAAACCGCATTCTGCGTCTTCGCAACGGCAAAATCATTGAGGAGATCGGCAACGACGTCCCGGTACCCGCTGCGGAAATAGAATGGTAGGTTGGTGAAACGGCTATGAAATTATCCCACCGTGTTTTGGCGGGCTTGTGCGCGGTGCTTATGCTGGCATCATTGAGTGCCTGCTCTGTCAATTCTGCTTCGCAACCCGAAAACATCCAATGGATGCGTATTCTGTCGAATATGTTCGAAAATAATAATAATTACATTATTCATCTGCAAACCACCGAGGATGGCGTGACCGCGCCCATATCGGATTGGAAAGGCTCCTTTGACGGGCAGAATGTGATGGTGCAATCGACCGAGGACGGCACCGAACAGAAAATGCTGTATGTTAAAAAGGAAAGCGGCTGTGAGGCGTACGTCTACAACGCGGATTATCAGATCTGGCTTTTTGGCGCCGAGATCGCGTATGACGACAATATTTTCTATCCCAACAGCATCATCGATCGGCTGAAAAAATACGGCGGTTTGATCGACGCGCAAAAGATGGTGCTTCAGAATGACAACTGGCTGTTTGACAACGCCGATGAGCCGATGAACTATGTGGCGATGACCGAGCCGCACAGTATGCGGTATCTGTCGGTCAAAACCGACGGCAAGACGGTGCGCTATGTCAAGGAGATTTACACGATCACCATAGACGGCACCGAGCACTTACGCACCGACGAGATATGGTTCCATTCCGTGGGGGAGACTGTGCTCGAGATGCCGGAAAAGGTCTGGACACAGGCGGAAATCGAGGAATATCAAAAGAACAACAAAACAACGACACCCCAATTTTTGCTGCCGAAAGAGTGATCCATAATGAAAAAAACCGTTGAAGAGATATTGAACACCCGGAAAAGCTGTTTGCCGTTGCGACCGTTCTACGCCGTTGGATGTGCAGGACTTTATGTGGTGCTGAATGTGCTGTACCGCTTTAAGCGTGTATTCCACTTTGACCCGAAAGAAATGAAGGGGAAGCAGGTCGTCCTGATCTCCGACCATTCTTCCTGGACAGAGTTTTGGTTTGCTGTATCGGGATACCGCTTTGCTCAATTCAGCTGTGTCGTCGGGTATCATCAAATGTTTCGCAAGTTTCTTTTTTGGCTGATGCTGATGATGGGGTGCATCCCGAAACGGCATTTTGAGAAAGACCTGCGCCCGGTGCGGCAGATGATACGCGTCGCCAATCAGGGCGGCAGTCTGGCATTTTTCCCCGAGGGCACCTTTTCCTTCGCCGGCACCGCTCAGCCGGTCAATCCCGGCACGATCGGTCTGCTTAAGGGGCTGGGGCTGACGGTGGTGCTGTGCAAATCCTACGGTGCCTTTTGCTCCCGCCCCAGTTATAAGCGGCATACCGTGAGCCGCAACTATCAGGAATACCATTATGAGATCCTGTTCACGCCGGAGGAGCTGAAGGAAAAGACGCCGGAGGAGCTGAACAAAAAGCTGTCCGAGCGGTTTGCCTACAACGATTTCGCGTGGAACCGGGAATATCGGTTTGCCTATCGCGACCGGGAGCCGCTGATCCAAGGCGCGGAGCAACTTCTTTATCGCTGTCCGCAATGCGGTGCGGAGTTTGAAATGTACA
>CALDHV010000250.1 GCA_937902305.1 uncultured Clostridia bacterium | reverse complement strand
GGCAAGGGCGACCGTCCGTGGTATGCGGACGGCGGCTTTACGCGCGCGGAAAAGACCTTCAAGATCAAGGACGTCGAGATCAGCACGTCGCTTGTCGACCACAACGCCTACCTGATCGACTTCACGACGGCGTTCGAGGTCTCCGTCGGCAACTGGCGGCTCTATCACTCGGGAGACTGCGGCATCTCGTCCAAGCTGCGGACGCTCGGCGGCGCGCCGGACGGCGAGCGGGTCGGCATCGGGGCGCACCGCCCGTATTTCGGCGCTCATGACGCCGGTGGCTTTTAGCCGCGCAAAAAACGGCTCCGGCTCTCCGTAAGGCTTTCCGCCGTCGTTCAACCACGCAAAGGGTAAAGATACTCCGATCAATTTTTGTCGCTCCTTTGTTGCAAAAAATAGATATATATGCTATACTGCTACCCGAAAAGAGGGATCGCTGTGGCTACAATACAAATCATCGGCTCATGCTCCGGCACGGAGGCAATGCCCGGGCGGCATCACACATCGCTTGTGCTGACGGCAGGAGACCGACACTACTTTTTCGATGCCGGGGAGAACTGCGCGTATACCGCCCAGCTGATGGGGGTGGATTTGCTCAAGACCCGCGCCATCTTCATTTCGCATCCGCATTTTGACCAT
Organism: uncultured Clostridia bacterium; assembly: GCA_937902305.1. Classification (GTDB taxonomy): domain Bacteria; phylum Bacillota; class Clostridia; order Oscillospirales; family Acutalibacteraceae; genus UBA5905. The sequence goes on along the minus strand of CALDHV010000250.1, from coordinate 4,842 downwards.
ATCGGGGGCCTGCCGGGCCTGCTGTGGCACATCCGCAAGCTGACCAATCGACGCGGGGAGAATGTGGCGGACAGCGCGGTGGAGGTGTATCTGCCGCAACGCCGCTTTTGGGACGGGCTGATGCAGATGGTCGCGGAGACCGAGGGCAATTTCCGCTGTCGGTTTTCCCTGCCGACCCGGTTGATCACGGCGGGGGAGATATTCGATGACGGCACGGTGCGGGTGACGGCGTTTGAGAACCACCACCTGCCGCCGACCGAGGACGGCAACTGCCAGAGCTATTCATTCCGCATCGAGGCGGACGGCAGATCGGCGGTATTCTCCGGTGATGTGCGGGATATGGATGATTTGACCGCAACGGTGGGGAATAGCTGTGATCTGTTGCTGTGCGAGACCGGGCATCACGCGGTCGAGGATGTGTGCGCCTTTGCCGACAGCCACCGCGTTGGGCGTCTGGTTCTGCTCCACCACGGGCGGGAGATCCTGGAGAACCGTCCGAGCGTTGGGGAGGCGCTGGCGGCGACCGCAACGCCGACCGTGCTCGCCGAGGATGAGATGACGGTCGCGCTTTGACGGCTTCATTATACCTCTTTCTTTGCGATAATGCAAGCGAAGCGGAAAAAGAGTGGAGAGTGGAGAGTTGAAAGTGGAGATGGGGAAAACTCAACTCTCAACTCTCAACTCTCAACTCTCCACTCTCCACTCTGTTAAAAAGTTTTTTCGAAAAATGGCAAAATTGGGTTGACAGTCCGTCCCTTTTCCGATATAATGCTATTTGCATACATTGCAAAATAACCCCTGCTTTGGCGGAGGGAGGGAATAATATGTCAGAAGTTCGTGTCAAAGAGAATGAGTCTTTGGATAGTGCTCTGCGCCGCTGGAAAAAATCCTGCGCCCGTGCCGGTACGCTGGCGGAGGTGCGCAAGAGAGAGCATTATGAGAAACCTTCCGTAAGACGCAAAAAGAAATCGGAAGCTGCACGCAAAAGAAAATTCAAATAATCTGTTGATCTGTGCAAGGAGCGGGCGGTTTTCTGCCCGCTCTTTACTTTGAACGAAACGAGGCGATCGCGATGGCTTGGTTTTCTCCGACGGTCTACCGCCGCCGTATCACCGACATACGTCCGGAGGAGCTCCGCCGGCGGCATATCGACGGCATCCTGCTCGACATAGACAATACGTTGACCACCCACGACAGCCCTGCGCTTGACCCCGCTGTGGCGGATTGGCTTGCGCAGATGCAGGCGGCGGGGGTGCGGCTCGTCATCGTGTCCAATAATCATCCCGCGCGGGTCGCCCCGTTTGCCGACGCGCTCGGCTTGCCATACTACGCCGACGCGGGCAAGCCTCTGCCCCGCGGGTATCGGGAGGCGGTCAAGGTCATTGGCGTTCCCGTCGAACGGTGTGCCGCCGTCGGCGACCAAATCTTCACCGACATTCTCGGCGCCAATTTGGCGGGGATGACCTCGTATCTGCTTGAGCCGATCGAGCCGGAGGTGGAGCAGAAGTTCATCGTATTCAAGCGTCGGTTTGAGCGGCTGTTATTGCGCCGCCGCCGCGCGATACGTCAAAAGGAGGCGGATTACCGTGAGTGAGGCGATTTTCGGCCCGGCGGGAAGCTGTGAGGCGTTTGCCGCCGCGGGGTATCAATCCACAGCACAGATATGTCCGTGGCTGGCGCAGTTCGATCTGCACGCCTATGAGTACCAGTGCGGGCGCGGCGTACGGCTCGGTGACGATACTGCCGCCCGTCTGCGGCGGGAATCGGAGCAGTACAGCATTACGCTGTCGCTCCACGCGCCGTATTTCATCTCCCTTGCCTCGGCGGAGGAGGAAAAGCGCCGCAACAGTGTGCAGTATATCCTCGACAGCGCCCGTGCGGTGGTGCGCTTGGGCGGCGACCGCATCGTGGTGCATCCCGGCGGGCTGGGCGGGCGCACCCGCGAGGAGGCAACGGCGCTGGCGTGCGAAACCTTGCGGAAGGCACAGCGGGCGCTGGATGACGAGGGTCTGTCGCAGGTGCATATCTGCCCCGAGGTGATGGGCAAGATCAATCAGCTCGGCGATCTGGAGGAGGTGCTGACCTTCTGCGGGGTGGATGAGCGGTTTTTGCCCTGCATCGATTTCGGGCACCTCAACAGCCGCACCGCCGGTAGCCTGACCGACCGGGCGGCGTTTGCCGCCGTCACCGACCGCATCGGGCAGATGCTCGGCGAGGAGCGGATGCGCTCTTTCCACATCCATTTTTCCAAGATCGAGTATACCGTCGGCGGCGAAAAGCGACATCTGACCTTTGCCGATACCGTATTCGGTCCCGATCCGGCACCGCTGATGGAGTGGCTGGCGGAAAAGGGGCTGTCCCCGACCGTCATCTGCGAGTCGGCGGGCACGCAGACCGTCGATGCGGCGACGATGCAACGGCTGTATCGTGCCGCGCGCGAACAATAAGTCGGCATTTTTCCGAAAGCAGACGAAAAAAACGCTTTATTTTTGTGAAAAACCGAAAACCGATAAAGAAATGCTTGCAATCTGTGGGGCATTATAGTAAAATGACTATGCACAATAATCATTTGGAGGAATTGGAATATGTTATCAGCAGGCGATTTCAGAAACGGCGCGACGTTCGAAATGGATGGCAGCGTCTATCAGATCATCGAGTTTCAGCACGTCAAGCCCGGCAAGGGTGCGGCTTTCGTGCGTACCAAGATCCGCAACGTGATTGCCGGAACGGTCGTGGAGCGTACCTTCAACCCGACCGATAAGTTCCCGCAGGCGTTCATCGAGCGCAAGGAGATGGAGTATTCCTACAGCGACGGCGATCTGTTCTACTTTATGGATCCCGAGAGCTTCGAGCTGGTGCCGATCAACCAGTCCGATCTGCCGGATAATTTCAAGTTTGTGAAAGAGAATATGGTGTGCCGCATTATGTCCTACAAGGGCAAGGTGTTCGGCGTGGAGCCCCCGAACTTTGTCGAGCTGCAGGTCACCAAGACCGACCCCGGCTTCAAGGGCAATACCGCGACCAACACCACCAAGCCCGCGACGCTGGAGACCGGCGCCGAGGTGCGCGTGCCGCTGTTCATTGATGAGGGCGAAATGATCCGCATCGACACCCGCACCGGCGAGTATATGGATCGCGCGTAAGATAACGATACAAAGGAGGGTTTTCGCTATGACTGCAACCGAAAAAGTGGCGTATATGAAAGGCCTTATGGAGGGTATGAAACTCGATAAGGAGACGAATGACGGCAAGCTGTTTGCGCTGATCGCCGAGATCCTGGATGACCTGTCCAAGGATGTCGCCGACCTCGAGGATTATACCGCGGAGCTGACCGAGCAGGTCAACGCGGTGGACGAGGATCTCAATCTGCTCGAGGAGGACTACTACGACGAGTGGGAAGAGGACGACGAGTGCGCCGGCTGTTGCGGCTGTGACGGCGACCCCGATTTTGACGATGAGGACGTCGAGTATTACGATGTCACCTGCCCGAACTGCAATGAGGAGTTTGAGGTGGATGAGGACACCCTGCTCGACGGCAGTATCGAGTGCCCGAACTGCGGCGAGCTACTGGAGTTTGACCTTGATGATGACGACGCATCCGACGAGGACAACGCCGACGAATAAGACAAAAGCATAAAAACTCCCCCGTTTCCGCTGAAACGGGGGAGTTTCTATGTCTCGATGTCAGCCTGATAGGGGTATTATTTCAGCCCCATCGCGGTGAGAAAATTGTAGCTCTCCTTGAGGCAGTCGAACGGGTCTTCGCCGTAGGTGTTGTCCTGCTCGACGAGCGCGTATTTCGCGCCCGCGTCCGCGGCGGCGGGCAGGATGGCATCCCAGTTGAGATTGCCTCTGCCGATCGGTGCCATGTGTTGCTCATTGTCAAAGATCGCCATATCCTTGAGGTGGATGCACGGGATGCGCCCTGCAAAGCGGCGGATCGTATCGACCACGCACGCGCCGCCTGCCTGCACCCAGTAGGTGTCCATCGTGAAGCCCATTTCCACCGGCAAGGTGTGCCGACGCAGATATTCCAGCTTGGTGACGGTCTTGCCGTCCTCATCGTCCACGATGTGTGCGAACTCAAATGCGTGGTTGTGATACATCAGCAGTTTTCCGTCCTCGTGCATCACCTGCCCGGCGATTTTGGCGAGGGCGATCGTTTGCTCCATATCATCTTCCGTTGCCAGTTTGTTCAGCCCGCTGCCGAGCCCGATGTAGTCACATCCGAATACAGTATGGTCGTCGATCACCTGCGCGGTGTCATCCCGCAGGCGCTCGAACTTGTTGTGGGTGATGACGCAGGAAAGCCCGTTTTTGTCCAACTGCTCCTTGAGCCACTCCGGCTCAAAGGCGCAGGTGCCGGAGATCTGCACGGTTTTGTAGCCGATTTCCGCGACCTTTGCCAGCGATGTCGCAAAGCCGTCAAGATCCTTGCATTGCTCCCGCAGGGTGTAGAATTGTGCTCCGATGATCATTTTATCCTCACTCCTTTTGATTTTCTTCATTATAGCACCCGCTTTTTTGTTTGTCTACGGCAAGATGGGCAATCCGCACATTGCAAAAATCGCCCTGCGTGGTGGCGTCCCGCACAGTCTCGGTATGTGCGAAAATCTCCCGCTACGCTGAAACGAATTGCCGACACTCCACTCTCCACTCTCATAGAAACACACTTTTTCACAAAAAGAGGTTGACAAATAGTATACTCCGTGGTAAAATGTACTAAATATAGTATGTGTTATTATGAAAATTCACCCAAAAGGAGTTGACAAATGTGCTGAAAGCGGGCAAAATCTTAGCAAGCAAGCAAGCAAGCAAGCAAGCAAGCAAGCAAGCAAGCAA
>CALDHV010000249.1 GCA_937902305.1 uncultured Clostridia bacterium | reverse complement strand
GATTGCGCCGATTTTTCCGTCCAAAACCTGTTTCTCCCTAAGTGAGCGCGCCCTAGCCCCTCCCTTTTGCCTTTTGTGTAGGAGGTTCTCCGTGTCCTCCCCGATCGTTCGATGTGATGTGAAATCGGTGCCCTGCTCCCGTAGGGGCGGCGCCGCATCTTTTTGGCATTTTTGCCGCCTGTTTTGCTCGTTTTTGTTTGCGTTTTTTTGTGAAAGTGATTGACAAGAAAGAGGCTCAATGGTAGAATAAAAGAAATATGGGGAGTGCTGTTCCCATCCCCTACGCAAAGAAAAGAGGACGGTATGGAGAAGAGTAAACACACCGGGCTGTTTACCCGAAAACGGGTCGCGCTTCTTGTGCTGGATGGGTTGATGATCCTGGCGATTTTGGCGGCAGTCTTTGTCGTCGGGCGTATTGGCTGGCGGCTGATCGGCTTTGCTGCGTGCGATACCGATGTGACCGTCGATCGCGCGGAAATCGTCAACGGACACGCGATCATCGAGGGTTGGGTGGACAGCGGTCGATTCCTCGGTGAAACAACGCAGGAAAAGAACGGCTTTTTGTATGTGGGCATCAAAAGCGGTAAGTGGCTCGGGGTCTTGCCCGGCGATCCGACCGCGTTTTCTCTGTCGATCCCCGTTTCCGACGAGACCTTGCAGATATGGCTCAAGGCGGGTGGCTCGGAGCGGCTGTTGTATCAGCATCAAAGCTATCTTGCCGAGGATCAAGGCGTTTTTCTACGCATAGAGGACGGCGGTATCGGCTGGCTCGAGCTTGCCTATGCGGATGAGGCGATGGAAATGAACGCCGCCGATATGACCCCCGGTGTATTCACCAAATGGCACTCCGATCTTGCCGAGACGGCGGCACGCGAGGGCAGGGATATGGCGTTCACTGTCAACGTGTTTAACACATCCGGCGATCAGATATGGTCGGAGGACTGTATATTCGGCGCTAACTGCGGTCGGATGGAGCTGACTGTCCGCCCGGATGGCACCATCAATCAAGTGGAACGAATGAGATAAAAGGAGACCGGAAATGTCGGAAAAACTCAATGAGGCTATTTTTTTCGCCGCCAAAGCGCATGGCTCCCAATGCCGTAAGATGGAAAAAATACCGTATATCCTCCACTCGATGGAGGTGGCGGCGATCATCGGCAGTATGACCACCGATGAGGATGTGATGATGGCAGGTCTGCTCCACGATGTCATCGAGGACACCGCTTTTTCGTATGAGGAGATCTGCGAGCATTTTGGAAAGCGGGTTGCCGATCTCGTGGCGAGCGAGACGGAGGATAAGCACAAGGAGCGCCCTGCTTCCGAGACTTGGAAGCAACGCAAGGAGGATTCTATCGCCATACTGCGGGATACGGCGGACGAAAACGTCCGTATTCTGTGGCTCGCCGATAAGCTCTCCAATATGCGTTCTTTATACCGCAACTGGATGAAAAACGGCGATGCGGTTTTCGACGCTTTTCATCAAAAGGATAAGAACGAGCACGGGTGGTATTACCGCACGATCGGTTCTTACGTGGCAACGCTTGAAAAAACCGCGGCATACCAAGAATATGTTCAATTAGTAAACGCCGTTTTCGGCGGGAAAGAGGTAGTACTATGAAATCGGAATTCAAAGACAACACATTGACCCTATTCCTTACCGGGCGTATCGATTCGTCGAATGCGGAGGCGGCGCAAGCCGAGCTTCTGGCGGCACGGGAGGCACAGCCGGAGGGTAAGCTCATCCTCGATATGGATGCGTTGGAATATATCTCCAGCGCCGGCTTGCGCGTCATTCTGCGCCTGCTCAAGGCAAATGCCGGGATGAAGCTCATTAATGTTTCTTCCGATGTATATGAGATTTTCGATATGACCGGTTTCACCGAGATGCTCCCGGTCGAAAAAGCGTATCGCCGTTTGTCGGTTGAGGGCTGTGAGGTCATCGGTCAGGGCGCGAACGGTAAGGTCTACCGTCTCGATCCCGATACGATCATCAAGGTGTATCTCAATCCTGACAGCTTGCCGGATATTCACCGTGAGCGCGAGCTGGCGCGCCGGGCGTTTGTGCTCGGCATCCCCACGGCGATCCCGTACGACGTCGTGAAGGTCGGGGACGGCTACGGCTCGGTTTTCGAGCTGCTCAACGCCAAATCCTTTGCGAAGCTCATCAAGGCGGAGCCGGATAATATCGACCATTATATCAATCTGTCGGTTGATTTGCTCAAAAAGATCCACTCTACCGAGGTCAAGCCGGAGGATATGCCGGATATGAAGGAGGTCGCGATCAAATGGGCGACCTTCCTGCGCGACTATCTGCCGGCGGACAAGGCGGATAAGCTGATCAAGCTCATCGAGGATGTGCCGACCGTACATACGATGATGCACGGCGACTATCACATCAAGAACGTGATGCTCCAAAATGGCGAGGTACTGCTGATTGATATGGACACGCTATGCCAGGGACATCCGGTCTTTGAGCTGGCCTCGGTATTCAATGCCTATATGGGCTTTGCTGAGCTGGATCACTCCGTTTCCGAGTCTTTCCTGGGTATCCCGTACGAAAGATCCGTGTATATCTGGAAAAAGACGCTCCCGCTGTACCTCGGAACAGACGATCCGGAAAAGATCGCCGATGTTGAGCGTAAGGCGCAGTTGATCGGCTATACCCGCCTGATGCGCCGTCTTATTCGCCGCAACGGGCTGGATACCGACGAGGGTCGCAAGACAATCGAGGTGTACAAGCAGCATATTCTTGACTTGCTGGATCGGGTGGATACTCTCACTTTCTGAAAGTTGGTGGGCGATAGATGAACCCTTATTTCAAGCTGGCTTTGGCGACGCTATTGCCGGCGGTCGTCGCTGTGATCGTGTATCTGTTGGATAAAAAGACGGCGTGCGCCAAATTGCCGCGCGCCGTCAAACAGATACTCATCGGCGTTTTGTTCGGCGGGCTGGCGATTTTAGGTACCGAGGCGGGCGTGCCGATCAACGGCGCGCAGATCAACTGCCGCGACGCGGCGGTGCTGATCGCGGGTCTGATGTTCGGCGGTCCTGCCGGTATCATTGCCGGTGTGATCGGCGGCGTCGAGCGCTGGATCGCCGTGGCATGGGGAATCGGAACCTTCACCCGGGTCGCGTGCTCGGTGTCTACGTTGATCGCGGGCATCTATTCGGCACTTTTGCGCAAGTTTATGTTCGATGATAAGCGCCCGTCCTGGATGCTGTCGTTTGCCATCGGTGTCGTGATGGAAGTGTTCCATATGACGATGGTTTTCATCACCAATATGGACAATACCACCAAGGCGATGGCGGTGGTCAAGAGCTGTACCTTCCCGATGGTGATCGGCAACGCCTTATCCGTAATGGTTGCCGCCGTTCTCATCACCATCGCGTCGCGCGAGCGGCTGTTCGGGCATAACGAGCGGCGACGTATATCGCAGACGGTGCAACGCCGCCTGCTGATCTGCGTCGTGGCGGCGTTTTTGGCTACGACCGGCTTTATGTACGCGCTACAGACTGCGATCGCCGAAACGCAAGCGACACACCTGCTCAATCTGGCGATCGACGATGTGATCGGCGATATTGAGAACGCATCCGACACCAACTTGATTTCTTTGACCAAGACCGTCGCCGCTCAAATCAAGGACAAGCCGCTGGGCGATCTTGCAAAGAAATATGAAATCGCTGAAATTGATATAGTAAATAAGAAAGGCATTATTACCGGATCGACCAACCCCGATTTTGTCGGCTTTGATATGGCAAGCGGCGTTCAATCGGCAGCGTTTTTATGCCTGCTGACCAACAAAACCGAATATGTACAGAAATACGGCCCGATCTCCTATGACCGCTCCATTTCCCGCAAATACGGCGGCGTGAGGACAGAGGACGGCTTTGTTCAGGTCGCCTATGATGCTGTGCAATTCCAGCGGGACATCCATTCCATCGTGGTCGATGTGACGAAAAATCGCCATGTAAGCGAGACCGGCTATGTCATCGTCGCCGATGAAAGCGGCAGGATCGTCAGTGCTCCGGCGGAGTACAAGTGGACGACGATGCACGAGGCGGGCTTCTCCGATATGGCGGAGCTGCCCGAGCCGATGACCAGCCAATCTCATACCATCGACGGCGTGGACTGTATGTATATGTATAGTAAAGCGGAAGGCTACATTGTCCTGTCGGTTTTGCCGAAGGACGAGGCGATGCAGCTAAGGAATATCGCAATGTATGTCAACTCCTTTATGGAGGTGCTGGTCTTTGCGGTGATGTTTGCGATGATCTATCAGCTTATCCGCAGTGTGATCGTGAAAAAGATGGATCGTGTCAATGATTCGCTGGCGAAGATCACCGCCGGTGATCTCAACGAGGTGGTCAATGTCCGCTCCAATGCGGAGTTTGCCTCGCTGTCCGATGACATCAACTCGACGGTGGATACGCTGAAACGGTACATCGCGGAGGCATCTGCCCGGATCGACCGGGAGCTGGAGTTTGCCCGCACGATCCAAAGCTCGGCGCTCCCGCGTATGTTCCCGCAACGCTCCGATTATGAGATATACGCCTGTATGGATACCGCCAAAGAGGTCGGCGGCGATTTCTATGATTTTTATATGACCGACGATCAGTCGCTTCATTTCCTCATTGCCGATGTTTCCGGCAAGGGGATCCCCGCCGCGATGTTTATGATGCGCGCTAAGGCGGAGCTGAAGAGCCTGACCGAGGCGGGACTGCCGATCAATACGGTGTTCACCCGCGGTAACGATGCTCTGTGCGAGGGTAATGATGCCGGTATGTTCGTGACGGCGTGGCAGGGGTATCTCGATCTCAAGAGCGGACTGATCCGCTTTGCCAATGCCGGGCACAACCCGCCGCTGGTGCGGCACGGCGACGGCACATTCGAATACCTGCATTCCCATGCCGGACTGGTGCTGGCGGGTATGGAGGGCTTGCCGTATAAGATGCAGACGCTTCAGCTCGAGCCGGGGGATACGGTTTTCCTGTATACCGACGGTGTAACCGAGGCGACGAACGCTCATAATGAGCTGTACGGGGAGGAACGGTTGCAGAAAGCGCTGAACGCCCGCTCTTTTGCGTCGATGGAGGAGCTGTGCGCATATGTCCGTGCCGATGTGGACACCTTCGTCGGCAATGCCGACCAGTTCGACGATATTACGATGGTCGCTCTGCGCTATGACGGCGACGGATCGGCTGTATAAGCTGCCGATCCGCGCGTCTCGGGCGGCGGTATCCGCGCTATGACGCGGTACCGGGCAAAACCGCCGGGCTTTTTGAACAGTTGGTGGAGATTACTCACGGGGGGGAAAGACGATGGCAAAACGACGATTTTATAAACGGAAATACCGTTCTTTGGTCGCTGCCGGCAGTCTTTCCCTCTTCATATTTTTCTTGACGGGGCTGATCGACAATGTGGTCGGCGGCTGGATGCTGGGTGAAATCGCCTTATCTGCTATCAGCCTGGCAATGCCGTTCTTTACATTGATCGTGTTCTTTGGTAAGCTGGTCGGCACCGGAACGGCGGCGGTTTATTCGCTGGAGTGTGGTCGCTTCCATGAGCAACAGGCGCACCGTGTTTTCGGGCAGGGTGTGGTGCTGGCTGTTGCAAGCGGCGTGGTGATGAGCGCTGTTTTGTTTTTTGGGCGGTCATCCTTCCTGCATTTCTTCCGGGCGTCTACCAACATTTTGGATCAGGCAAGCGCGTATTATTTCAATTTCTGCTGGATCGCACTGGTCTATCCGCTGTATCAGGTCGGCTATAATATGGTCTATAACGACGGCGACGAGCGGCTGTGCGTGCTGTCAGATGTGGTGCAGATCGCGGTCAACACCGTGGCGTCTGTTTTGCTGACACCCCGTTTCGGCATTTCCGGCTTGAGCATCGGCACGCTCATGGGAATTATCGGCGGCCTATTGGTGCTGTGCATCCACGCGTTTCGACCCTCCAATTCTATCCGGTTCCGCTTTGGCTTTTGCGGCGAGGATCTCAAAAATATGTTTTCCAACGGTCTGGCGGCATCATTTTCATCCTTGCTGACCGCTGTTTTGACTATGTACTTCAGCCGCTTGATCGTCAGCCATTTCACCGAGCATTTGTTGCCGGTTTACTCAATCGTTCAGATGTTTGTTGACTTTGCCGGCGTCTTTGGCGGTGTC
>CALDHV010000248.1 GCA_937902305.1 uncultured Clostridia bacterium | reverse complement strand
CAGAGCAGCTACAAGTTCCGCGGCGCGACCATCGAGAATATATTGAGCTTCGAGGAACGCTTCCCCGGCTGCCGCGTCATCCGGCTGGAGCAGAATTACCGCTCGACCAAGCGCATCCTCGATGCCGCCAACCGCGTCATTGCCAAGAATATCGGGCGCAAGGGCAAGACTCTGTGGACTGGCAACCCCGATGGCGACGCGCTCGCGGTCGTTTCGGTGGATAACGCCGAGGCGGAGGGACGCTATATCGCCGAAACGGTACTGGACGGTGTGGCAAAGGGACGGCACTACAGCGATTACGCGGTGCTGTACCGCGCCAACGCGCAATCCAATGCGATCGAGCAGGCATTGGTGCGTAGCGGCGTGCCGTATCGCATCATCGGCGGGCATCGCTTCAATGATACGCAGGAGGTCAAGGACGCGATGGCGTATCTGCGGGTCATCAATAACCCCGGGGATGAGGTGAGCCTGCGCCGCATCATCAATCAGCCGAAGCGCGGCATCGGTGACACCACCGTGGAGAATGCCGCCGCCATTGCCGCCGGGATCGGGGAGACGCTGTATGCGGTGCTGTCCCATGCGGCGGATTATCCCGATCTGTCCCGCGCGGCGGGGAAGATCGGCACATTCATCGGGATGATGGACGACCTGCGTATCATGAGCGAAGACCCGGAAATGTCCCTCCACCTGCTGTATCAGACGGTGCTGGAGGCCACCGGCTACCGGCGTATGTGGGAGGCAGAGGGCGAAGCCGAGGCGACACGCGTGGAAAACCTCGAGGAATTGTCCTCCACCATCCGTCGGTATGAGCGGGACTGCGGCGACGATCAGCCGACGCTGGCGGGCTTCCTTGAGGAGCAGGCGTTGATGACCGACATCGACAACTACGACCCCGATGCCGATGCGGCGGTGGAATTAGGCGGCGAGGATGCAAAAATAATATATTTTGAAGATGGCAATATTGAGCAGCGAATGAATGGTATCTGTGCCGGTGGTACAGGTTCATTTATTGACCAGATGGCTTCTTTATTACAGACAGATGCATCAGGTCTTAATGAGTATGCAAAATCATACAAATCACTTTATACTATTGCCGCTAGGTGTGGCGTTTTTGCAAAATCAGACATTCAGCCACTCA
>CALDHV010000247.1 GCA_937902305.1 uncultured Clostridia bacterium | reverse complement strand
GGTCAAAGGGGTGACGGTCTAGCCGCTTTTCGATGCGGCACAGTGCGGCGACCCGGTCGATCTCCGCACGGCGGCGGTCTGCCGGGATGTTTTCGCGTATCGCCTGGTCATATAGATCGTCGTAGACGGTTTTCTTAATAAACACGGTCTGCGGCTCCTGCGGCAGGAGCGTGACTCTGCCCTTTACCGTCAGCGTGCCGCGCTGTGGGCGGCAGATGCCGGAAAACAGCTTGAGCAGGGTCGATTTTCCCGCGCCGTTGCCGCCGAGGATGCAGAATATCTCCCCGCCGCAGACGGTCAGCTCCAGATCGCGGATGACATCGGGCAGGTCTCGCCCGTAGCGGAAGGTCACCTCGGAGGCACATAGCATTTCCGCGCCGTGTGCCGGGGCGGTTGACTCCGGCGGTGGCGGCAGGACGGGATGCTCCCGCGAATATTCCGCAAGGAACGCCTGTCCGTCGTGGACGCTGACCGGGCATGGGAGGGTGGTTTCCACCGTGCTCCAGACCCGCATCGCGCACGGCATCGCCGCAAACATCGTGTGCTGTTGCTCCTTGAGGTATTCACCGATCTCCCTTGCCGTTCCGGTGCAGAGGACTTTCCCTTTTTCCATCACCGCGGCGCGGTCGGCGTAGGTCAGTGCCTCCTCGAGCCGATGCTCCGAAAGGATGACGGTCGTGCCAAGCTCGCGGTTGAGGCGGTTCAGCGCGTCAATAAACCCGGTTGCCGCGATGGGGTCGAGCTGGGCGGTCGGCTCGTCGAGCACCAGCACCTCCGGACGCAGGGTCATCACCGCCGCGAGATTGAGCAGCTGCTTTTGCCCGCCGGACAGGGTGGAGATCGGGTGAGAGAGCCAGCCGTCGATGCCGAAAAACGCCGCGGTCTCCGCCACGCGGCGGCGGATGACGGCAGGGGCGCATCCGATGCTCTCCAATCCGAACGCCAGCTCGTGCAGAACGGTATCGGTGGCGATCTGCTCATCGGGTGATTGCAGGACAAAGCCGATTTTTCCGGCGGCTTCGGCGGGAGCAAGCGCATCGACCGGCTTGTCGCGGAACAGCAGCGTGCCGGAGCGGGTGCCGTGCGGGGTCAGCGATGGCTTCAAATGACGCAGGAGGGTGGATTTGCCGCTCCCGGAATGTCCGCACAGAACGAAAAACGACCCCTCGTCAATGTCCAGACGGATACCGTCCAGTGCCGGGTCGGTTTGCTCGGGATAGGTGAAGGAAAGCCCGTCTATGCTAAAGAGCGCCATAGCCTTTCCTCCTCTCGGTCAAGAATAAATGGGGTGAAACAGAATATCGCGTAAAATGCCGCGCATACGGCGGTCAGCGGGTCAAGCGGCGGCGGCATCACCGTCGGGAAGCAGGAAAAGGACAAGCCCCCGCACAGCCCGGTGACGGTCAGCAGGACACCGCACAGCAGAAAGAAAGCGAGTGCGGCTTTGTCCCGCGCGGTCACGCGGTACAGCGCATAAAAGGTGCGCCGGGCGCTGCCGTAGCCACGACTTTTCATACTGTCGGCGGTCTGCATCGCGCTTTCGAGGCTCCAGCCCACGACGGCGGAAAAGCAGGCGAGCGTATTGCGCAGACGGCGGGGGAGCGAGCCGTTCCCGGTGTCCCGTCCAAGCGCCGATTGCGTCTGTCGCACGGCGGCAAACCGATCCCGAAACCGGGGCAAAAAGCGTAACGAAAGCGAAACGGTCAGCGACAGCGCAGGAAGAACTCTGCCGAGTAGATACATCAGCCGGTCGCCGGTGAAAATGTCGGAAAAGCAGAGAAACCAAATCAGCACAGCGGTCAGCGTCAGGGCGGTGGTGATGCCGTACACCGTGCTCTCAAGGGTCAGCGGGTTGCCGCTCGGAAAATAGGCGAGCACCGTTTTTCCCTCGTGGCTGAACAGAGGATTGAGCAGAAAGGTGATGAGAAACACCGGCAACGCGCCGCGCAGGAGCAACCGCGCCCCGGCACCTCCGTGCAGGACAATATAATAGGTGCATCCCGCCGCAAGCGATATTCCCGTAAACAGGGGATGGGCGGTCAGCAGTCCGACAGTCAGCAAAATCAGGAAAAATAAGCCGACCGCCGCCGGATGTAATTGCCCGAACGGGTCGTTATGCCGCATTTTGCTCCCTCCTTTTTATCAAAAGGCAACCTCTGAAAATACGATATGTTCAGATTGCGCAGAGATTTTTTCGTCAGATGAAACAAAAAGCACAGGAAATACTTTGTGTATTGCCGAGCATTTTTGCAATATATGACGGAAAAAGATCAAGCAAGATGAACGCAGGAGGATTTTCAGAGGTTGTCAAAAAAGCTCTTTTTGCCGGACGGCAAAAAGAGCAACACAATTTATCCCGGCGCACACCCGGTGCGCCCATTTGGTCTGATAAATCGGTCACAATCACCACGCCCGGTCATGCTTACCCCCAAAAACGCGGCAGGTCTCCTGGCTTGGGATACGGCGCTTTTGCGCGTCGCAGACCCGCCTTCTCAAAGCGTTGCTTCAATGGCGTGTTTGGTCTGCGTTCGTCCCCTACAGTAATGGCGGTTGCTCCGGCTTTTGACCGGATTCCCTATTGGTCTACTCGGCAAGTGCCTTTCGAACCGCGTTGGCTTATCCACTATTTGATTTTGTCCAGTATACCGCTTTTGCAATTTTCTGTCAACCTGCAAGACGTGCAAAATATTCACAAAATATCGTTTCCGCCGCGAACGGTTGAATATGCGGGAAAAATATGATAAAATCATCCCGAACGAAACGACCGGGGATGGGGGTGAGCGTATGCAGATCGGAAATGTGAACATAACGGGCAGGGTCGCGCTGGCACCGATGGCGGGGGTGGCAGACCGCGCGTTTCGCCGCCTGTGTGCGGACTACGGCGCGGCGTTCGTCGTCGGAGAAATGGCCAGCGCCAAGGGATTGACCTACGGCGACCGAAGCAGTCGGGCACTGTTACAGCTCGATGACTATGCCCGCCCCGCCGCCATTCAGCTATTCGGGGATGACCCCGACATCATGGCGCGCGCGGCGCGTCAGGCGCTGGCGTATGCCCCCGACTGGATCGACATCAATTTCGGCTGTCCCGCGCCGAAGATCGTCGGCAATCATTGCGGAAGCATTCTGCTCCGCGAGCCGGCGCTGTGCGAGGCTATTGTCCGGGCGGTGCGCGACGCGGTGCCGATCCCGGTGACGGCGAAGCTACGCAAGGGGTACGGCGCCGACGAAAACACCGTGCGCGAGGTCGCGCTGGCGTGCGAAGCCGGCGGCGCGGCGGCGCTCGTTATCCACGGCAGGACGCGGGCACAGATGTATGCGCCCCCGGCGGATTGGGTTTGCATCCGCGCGGTGCGGGAGGCGGTGAAGATCCCGGTCATCGGCAATGGCGATGTGACCGATGCCGCGTCTGCGGCGCGTATGCTGGAGGAAACCGGGTGCGATGCGGTGATGGTCGGGCGTGCGGCGCTCGGCGCCCCGTGGATATTTGCCGAGATCAACGCCTATCTGGAGCAGGGTGTTCTGCTCCCACCACCGGGTATGGCGGCGCGGATGGCGGTGCTGATGCGGCAGGCGGAATGGACGGTCGCGGAAAAGGGCGAGCGGGTCGCGCTGTTGCAGCTGCGTAAGCACGCGGCGTGGTATATGAACGGCTTGCGCGGTGCCGCCAAGTGGCGACGTGCAGCGGGGGAGATCACCACGTTGGACGGCCTGGCGGCGCTGTGCCGGCAGGTCGTGGAGACATCGGAAAAGGAGGAAACCGTGTGATGGATAAGCCGCTGATCCTGGCTTCGGCATCCCCGCGCCGGCGCGAGATACTGACACTGGCGGGCATTTCGTTCGAAACCCACCCCGCCGCCGATGAGTTTGCTTCGGTCGGATTGCCGCCGCGGGAGCGGGTGCGCGCTCTGGCGCAAAGCAAGGCGCGTCAAGTCGCGCCCCTTTACAGCGACCGCGTCATCCTCGGTGCGGATACGATGGTCGCGATCGGAAATCGCGTGCTGGGCAAGCCACATTCCGAGGCGGAAGCGCTGGAGATGCTGATGGCGTTGCAGGGGAAGGAGCATACCGTGCTGACCGGCGCGTGGCTCATCCGCACGGATAGTAGCGGAAGCATCGTAAAGGAAGATGGCTTTACAGACGAAACGGCGGTGCGGTTTTACCCGATGACCGAGGCGGATGCCCGCGCGTATATTGCAACGGGCGAGCCGATGGATAAGGCGGGCGCATACGGTATTCAAGGCTATGGGATGCGCTTCGTGGAGGGGATACGGGGCGACTTTTTCACCGTGATGGGACTACCGGGCGGTCGATTGATACGGTTTTTACGGGATTTTTCTGTGGATTTGCAGACGAACTTTGGATAAATCTTGTATTTTTTTTCATTTTAATATTGAGATTTTTTTTGGGGTAGTATATAATAGGCTTGCGTACTATGCTTCGGCAAGTGAAAAATCCGGAACGGTTGGGAAAGGATGTAATCGAAAATGGTATTGAACAGAGACATCGGTATCGACCTCGGCACGGCGAATACCCTGGTGTATATGCGCGGCAAAGGCATCGTGATGCGGGAGCCGTCGGTGGTGGCGGTGGACGTCAAAAAGGATGACGTGCTTGCCGTCGGTATGGAGGCAAAGGAAATGATCGGCCGTACACCCGGCTCGATCTCCGCTGTCCGTCCGCTCAAGGACGGCGTGATCGCGGATTTCGAGGTCACATCGGCGATGCTGCGGTATTTCATCAAGCACGCGCTCAAAAATACGCTCTTCTATCGCCCGCGGCTGATTGTCTGCATCCCGTCCGGCGTGACCGAGGTGGAGCGCCGCGCGGTGGATGATGCCGCCCGTGCCGCCGGTGCGCGGGACGTGATGCTCATTGAGGAGCCGATGGCGGCGGCGATCGGTGCCGGTCTGCGGGTCAATGAGGCGGCGGGCAATATGATCGTCGATATAGGCGGCGGTACGTCGGAGGTCGCCGTCCTCTCGCTGGGAGATATTGTCACGGCGCAGTCCGTGCGTGTCGCCGGGGATGATTTTGATGAGGCGATCATATCGTATATCAAAAAGAAATACAATCTCCTGAT
>CALDHV010000246.1 GCA_937902305.1 uncultured Clostridia bacterium | reverse complement strand
TGATGATGTTCTTGCGGTCGCTCTTGATGTTCGAGGTGATCGACCCGGCGCCCATGTGGGATCTGTACCCCAACACCGAATCACCGACATAATTATAGTGCGGCACCTGCACCCCGTCGAAAAGCAGAACATTTTTCAGCTCGGTCGAATTGCCGACCACCGCACCCGCGCCCACCAGCGCGTTGCCGCGGATAAAGGCGCAATGCCGCACCTCGGTGTCGGCACCGATGATGACATTCTCCCCGAGATACGCGCTGTCAAATACCCGCGCAGTCTTATGGATCCACACCGTCGGGGACGGGTGGTCATAGTCCGCCGACGACAGCGTATTGCCGAGCGAAACAATATATGCGCCCAGCCCGTCCAGCGCCTCCCACGGGAAGGTGAAGCGAGCAAGATACTCCGCCGCCTGCGTATGCGTCAGGTCAAACAAACGGGTGATGGTCAGTTCCTCCATAGCGTTGCTTCCTTTCAAAAATGAGATGTTTCGTTGATCAAGCCGCGTGCGCGGGCATTCTGCGAAAAAGATACGCTCAACACCAGCCCGATGCCGAGGTACAGCGTTGCGACCGAGCTACCGCCGGCGCTGAAAAACGGGAGCGTGATACCGATGACCGGCAACACCCGCAGGTTCATACCGAGATTGATGATCGACTGGAAACCGATCAGCGCCAGCATCCCGACACACAGATAGGTGCCCAGACCGTCCTGCGCCCGGCGGGCGCACCGCATCAGCTCCAGCAGGAGCAGTGTGAGGATGAGCAACAGCACCAGCGCACCGATAAAGCCGAGCTCCTCCCCCGCCACGGTGAAGATAAGGTCGTTATTGCGGGCAAACACAAAGCCGTCGCCGCCCTGCAGATACCCCACGCCGGACAGCTTGCCCGAGCCGATGGCTTTCAATCCCTCAAATTGTTGCCAGCCGACCGAATCGACATATTTCTCGACATACCCCGGCAGGATGCACAGCAGGCGCGCTTTTTTATCCTCGCTGATGAAATTGAGCGCCAGCGGTATCGCCGCGCAGACGGCGGTCAGCCCGAGAATATAGTAGAGAATGTGTATTCCGCTGACGAACAGCATCGACAGAAAGATCATAATAAACACCAGCGCCGTGCCGTCATCCCCCTGCAAAAACACCAGTCCGATCGGAACGGCGGCGTGCAGGCACAACAGCAGGATCGTCTTAAACTCCCGGATATGCTCCTGCACGCGGGATAGATGCACGGCAAAGCTGATGATAAACGCGATCTTCATCAGCTCCGACGGCTGGAAGGTCAGCCGGAACGAGCCGAGCCCGATCCCCAGCCACGCGGTATCGTCGGTGCCGGCAACATTCAGCCCCAACGGAGTGAAGGTCAACAGCACCAACAGCCCCGACAGCCCCGACCAAACCGGCCACAAGGCACACAGGCTTTCGTGATCTACCTGGGAAATGAGGATCGCCGCCACCAGACCCACACCCGCGACAATGAGTATTGCAGTCAACATATTCGATTTCCTTTCCGGATGCTTGCAGGAGAGTTAGAGATCACAATCGCTCAGTACGGCAGTTTCACCATCCCGCTGAAGCCCATGAAGGCGAGCGAGAGCAAACCCGCCGTCACCAGCGCCATGGCGATGCCGCGGAAGCACCGCGGAGGGTTCGCATGGGCGAGCTTCTCGCGGATGCCCGAGAAGATGAGCAGCGCGAACCCGAA
>CALDHV010000245.1 GCA_937902305.1 uncultured Clostridia bacterium | reverse complement strand
CATCACGGCGGACACCATCGACCGTTCACTGCTGATCCGCGCCCTGAACGGGATCAATCCGCTCATCGCTCCCTATTCTTCGCTACTGACATAAGGAGGACTTGGCAATGGTATATCTGTTAGACGCAATGGTTATCCTAATTTTTGTTCTCTGCATCTGGCTCGGACATCACAACGGCTTTATCAAATCCGTTTCGAAGCTTGTTGCCTTTGCGGCGGCCGCCATTCTCGCCTTTGCGCTCAACGCGGCGGTCGCAGGGTTCCTGTACGATCGGGTCATCGCGCCGCCCATCATCAGCTCCATCGACGAGGAGACTGCCGCCGGTACGCAATCTCTTTCCGCCGATGTGGATAAGGCGCTCGGGGAGCTACCCGGCTTCATTACCAACTATCTCGACAAGCACGGCATTTCCGGCGGTGCCGATGTCACGAAAAAGCTGACCGGCGGCACACAGGTCAATGTCGGTGAAAAAATCGCCGGCGAGGTACTGCGCCCGGTCTTACTGCCGCTCATCAAAATGATCGCGTTCGTGTTGCTGTTCCTCATTCTGATGATCGTCTGCCTCATCCTGCTCAAATTACTGGATAAGGTGTTCTCGGTATCGGTGCTGAAAACGCTCAACAAATCGCTCGGTACGCTGATCGGTATTCTCAACGGTCTGATCTGGGTCATTGTCTATGTCAGCGTGTTGCAGATATTGGCGGCATCCGGCAAGCCGGACGCATTCATCAATGATGCTATGCTCGGCAACACGATACTGGTCAAAAATATCATTTTGCTCAATCCGCTCGGCAAGGCAATGCAGGTGCTTTGGACGAAAATCGGATAACTTCAGAGGACTATTACAAAAAGCAAGGCGGTGCTTTATGCAGGTTTTGAATGTTGAATGGAAGTGGAATATTCCGAATACACTGTCGCTGTTGCGGCTGGCACTGGTGCCGGTCTTTACGGTGCTGTATTTAACACATCACGATATGCTCGCGTTTGCCGTGCTGATGCTGTCGGGAGTGTCCGATGCGCTGGATGGGTTTATCGCGCGCCGATTTAATCAGATCACCGACTGCGGCAAGCTACTTGACCCCATCGCCGACAAGCTGACGCAGGTGATGGTGGTCATCTGCCTGACCACCCGTTATACGGAAATATGGCCGCTCGCCGCGCTTTGCCTCGGGAAAGAGGTGGCACAGACGATCGGTGGCATCATCCTCCTGCGCGGCAAATGCGAGGTCAAAGGCTCAAAATGGTTTGGCAAGCTGTCCACCGTTTTGTTCTACGCCTCTATGCTGGTCATCGTGCTGTGGCACGATGAGCTGACCGAGCAATGCACGCAATACTGTAAGCGGGTGGCTATCCTCGAGGAGGAAATGGACGAGCTACAGGAGGCAATGTCCATGATGCGCCCGTATCTGCGGGAGGGATGATGGAAACGCGCATCGACCTTCCCGCGGTCGTCGGGCGCGGCTACGGTGCGTTCTGGAGGTCGCACGACCGGTATCGCGTCGTCAAGGGCGGCAAAGCATCCAAAAAATCCTCCACCGCCGCGCTGTGGTTTATCTATCACCTGATGAAATACCCGCAGTCCAATCTGCTGGTCGTGCGGCAGGTGTGGCGCACCCACGCCGACAGCACCCTTGCCCAGCTAAAATGGGCGATCCGCCGACTGGGCGTGGAGCATCTGTGGCGCGCCGGACGGGAGCCGATGGAGCTTATCTATCTGCCGACGGGTCAGCGCATCCTCTTTCGCGGGCTGGATAATGTTGAAAAGCTTGCCTCCACCACCGTCGATGTCGGCTATCTCTGTTGGGTTTGGGTGGAGGAGGCGTATGAGATCGCCCGCGAGGCTGATTTCGATAAGCTTGACTTATCTGTGCCGCGCGGTGAGGTGCCGCCGCCACTTTTCAAGCAGACGACCCTCACTTTCAATCCGTGGAGCGAAAGCCATTGGCTCAAGGCGCGCTTTTTTGACCGCGCCGACCCGAATGTGCTTGCCATCACCACCGATTACCGCTGTAATGAGTTCCTCGACGACACCGATCGGGCGCTCTATGAGCGGATGCGCACCGAAAATCCCCGCCGTTACGCGGTGGCGGGTCTGGGGGAGTGGGGACACAGTGACGGGTTGATCTTCGACAACTGGCAGGTGGAGGAGTTTTCACTCGGTGACCTGCGGCGGGACGGCTTGCGGCACATCTTCGGACTGGATTACGGCTACGCCAACGACCCGACCGCTTTCATCGCCGCCGCGGTGGATGAGGCGGAAAAACGGATCTATCTCTACGATGAGCATTACGAAACGCGGATGCTCAACGGGGATATAGCCGCCATGCTTTGCCGCAAGGGGTACCAAAAGGAGCGTATCCGCGCCGACAGCGCGGAACCGAAATCCAACGAGGATCTGCGGCGGTTGGGAATCACCCGCCTACAAGCCGCCGCCAAGGGTCACGACTCGGTCAATGCCGGGATCGCCCGCTTGCAGGAGTACCGGCTGATCGTGCATCCGCGATGCGTCCATACCGCCGCCGAGCTGGGTGCGTATGTCTGGCAATCCGCCGGGCGGGAGGGGGTCTTTCTCAACCGCCCGCTCGACCGGGACAATCACCTGATGGACGCGTTGCGGTATGCGATGGAGGATCTGCCGCGTCCCGCGAGCGGCAATATCAAGCCGCGCCGCTACGGCGTGCGCGGCGGCTGGAGCGGATAACAAACGAAAAAGGAGGGTCGAAGAATGCTGTTTTGGTTAGGCTTCGGAGGCGGCGTGTTGGTCGCTGCGGTGCTGTTTCACATTTCCGCGCGGCGGGGCGGTCGGCGTGAGGGACATTGGCTCCCGCCGGATACGCTCTATGAGCCGGACGAGCGCGAACGGCACGAAATACGCAATTTTCTGTACTACGACGGCACGGAAATGCCGAAAAACGACGATAAATTGCCTTGAACGGCAGAAAGGATGACAGAATATGAAGAAATCACCGATCACGCCGGAGCAGGTGTTCCGGGAGTATGAGCAGGGAGTCGCGTTTAAGCAAACGGTCGGTCAGCACGGTATGTTTGAGCAGAACCGCATCAACGAGCGCTTTTACAGCGGCGACCAGTGGCACGGCGCCAACTGCGGCGACAACCGCCCGCTGGTACGGCACAATATCATCCGCCGCATCGGAGACTACAAAATGGCGGTCGTCGGCTCGACCCCGATCGCGGTGGATTTTTCCGCCGAGGGGGTGCCGGCTACGGTAGAGCTGAAAAATACCGTTTCCCGCTACCGTAAAGCGTTGCGGGACGGTGCCCCCACCGAGCCGCTCTCCGAGGGGGAGGAAATGCAGGCGGTCGCATCGGCGCTGGGGGAGTATTTCCACACCACCGCCCACCGTCTCGGCTTGGACGGATTGAAGGCGCGTGCCCTGCGCAACGCCTATCTGTCCGGCACAGGCGTGCTGTATACCTACTGGGATGACACCGTGCGCACCGGGCTGTACGCCGACCACGCCCGCCGCACTCCGATCTGCGGCGATATTGCCTGCGAGGTGCTGGAGATCGAGCAGGTGTTTTTCGGCGATCCGTATTGCGAGGAACTACAACAGCAACCCTATATCCTCATCGAACAGCAGATGCCTCTGGAGCAGCTTCGCCGCCTGGCGGCGCGGTACGGCAGTCCCGACAAGGATGCCATCCTGCCGGACGGCGATAAGAGCGCCCCGGAGGGGCGGGCAACGCTGTTGACCCGCTTCTGGAAGGAATGGAACGAGGATGGTACCGCCTGCACGGTATGGGCGGCGCAATTCTGCCGCGGCGCGGTGGTGCGCCCGGCGTGGGAAATGGGGATACGGTTGTATCCGCTGACCGCGTTCCGATGGACGGAAAAGCGCAGTCGCGCCTATGGCGAAAGCGAGGTGCCGTATCTTATTCCCAATCAAATCGCCATCAACCGCACCGTCTCCGCCGGCGTATGGGCGGTGATGATGATGGGGATGCCCATTATGCTGGTCAACGGAGATGTTGTGACCCAGCCGATCACCAATGATCCCGGGCAGATCATCCCGGTCTACGGCTCGGGTGAGGAGGTGGAAAACGCTGTGCGGTATGTTGATCCGCCGGCATTTTCCGCTCAACTGGATGAGACGGTGCGCAATCTCATCAACGACACCTTGACCCAGGCAGGGGTCAATACCACCCTGCTCGGTGATGTCAAGCCGACCAACGCCTCCGCCATTCTGGCGGTGCGGGAGTCGTCGCTGATGCCGCTGGAGCTGTTGCGCGGCCGTTTCCACCGTTTCATCGAGGAGCTGGCGCACATCTGGGCGGAGTTCTGGCTGACGATGTATGGCGACCGGGCGCTCAAGCTCGACTGCCCCGACGGGGTGTGGTATATGCCGTTCAACGCGTCGCGTTATCGCGACCTGTTGCTCAATATCAAGGTGGATGTCGGGGAGGGAAGCCGGTACAGCGAAAGCCGCACCGTCGAAACGCTCGACAATCTTTACCGCAACGGTGCCATTACCGTAAAACAGTATTTAAGCCGCCTGCCGCAGGGATATGTCCCGCGCTTGGACGCCCTGTTGCAGGAGTTGGAAGAAACCGGCTCTCGATCCCATTCCGACGGCTGATAAAGGAGGTGGTGAGCAAAATGTATCAACCCGTTCCTACCCTATGCGTACCGACCGGGACAAGAGAGGAGATGTAAACCGTGGAAGATGAAATCCAAGAAACCGAGCCTATTTCTCCCGAAGCCGAAACGATGCCGGCGCCGGTCTCCGAGCCGTCGTCTGCCGAGCCGGATGTCACCCACCGGCTGGCGGCGGATTTTATTCGGTTGAGTGAGGAATTGCCGGAGCTTCATAGCCCCGACCAATTGCCACCGGAGGTGTTGCGTACTGCCGCGGAGGAGTCCATACCGCTACTGGACGCCTTTCTGCGCTATCGCTGGCAGGAGGAAAAACGGGCTCGCGCCGAGGAGCGGCGTCGTCGGGAAGCGGCGGAACGCTCCGCCGGGTCTCTCGGGCAGGCACTTGAGGAGACCCACCCCGAGCAGGATGCGTTCCTGCGTTCGTTCCGGTCGGCATTGCGCTGACCGATCAAAACAATCTGATATTGAGAAAGGACGAGAATTACTATGAGCTTGAATTTAACTAACATTGCTATCAAAATGACCGATGAACTGGACAAGGCGGTTGCCAGCAAGCCGGTGACCGGCTTCCTGACCGACAATCATCTGCGCACCAAGTTTGTCGGTGCCAAAACCGTGATGATCCCGGAAATGAATATTTCCGGTCTCGGTGACTATGACCGCGATACCGGCTTTGTCAACGGTACCGTTTCCGTGACCGCGACGCCGTATACGCTGTCGATGGATCGCGGTCGCTCCTTCCAGCTTGACCGCGAGGACAACGACGAAAGCGGCATCGTCGATCTCGCCGGACAGATCATGGGTGAGTTCGTTCGCACCCAGGTCGTGCCGGAGGTGGATGCCTATACGCTGTCCAAGCTCGCCGGCTACGCCGCCACCAATTCCCAGACCGTCACCGGCACTCCCGCGACCGACGCGATGGAGATGCTGATGACCGCGATCGCCAGCGCGCAGAACGCTGTCGGCTACGATGAGGAGCTGGTCGCGTTCGTGGATAGCACGATGTGGCTTGCCCTGCAAAACAGCACCGATGTCAGCCGGGTGCTGACGCTGGCGGATTTCGCCAAGGGCGATGTCAATATGCAGGTCAACAGCTTCAACGGCGTGGCGATCCTGCCGGTGCCGGACAGCCGGATGAAATCCGCTTTCACCTTCTATGACGGTGTCACCACCGGTCAGGAGGCGGGCGGCTTTACGGCGACCAGCACCGCGAAGAACATCGGTCTGCTGTTGATGCCGCGCCACGCCGCATCGCTCATCAAGAAGACCGAGCAGGTGCGTTGCTTCGATCCGGCGCATAACCAGCAGGCGGACGCGTGGAAGATGGACTACCGTCTCTATTACGATGTCCTGCTCAAGGACAGCCTGTGCGACGGCATTTTCGCCTATCTGTACACTTGATCGGCGTTGCGCGGAGAGGAGAATGGCTATGACCGGATTGACGCTTTTGCGGCAGGCGTACGGCTTGCTCGATGACGACAAGCGCGCCGCCGAGGCGGAAAGCGACGAGCAGGGGCTGATCGCCGTCAACCAGATCTACAGCGAGCTTTGGTCGCGGGAGCATCGGACGGCGTTCGTGCCGCTGTCCTCCCTGCGGCAGTCGTTGCAGTTGTCCTTTCGCTGTCTGCCGGCTTTGACCTACGGTGTGGCGATGCTCCTTTGTCTCAATGATGAGGATAAGGAGCCGTACAGCCGCTACCAGGCGCTGTATCAGCGTGCGGCGAGCCACACCGGCGGGGTGCCGGATATGCGGCAGGATCGTCTGTTTCGGGGGTGCGCGGATTGAGCGAACAGCCGGATATGGCGCTGTTGCGTCAGCTCGTGATGGAGCACCGCCTGCGTGAATACCTGCAAAAGCAGGAGGAAACGCCGGCAAAGTCGGATACCACAGAGGAAGATCAATAAAGGGCGAGGCAAGATAGGGATCTTGTAGGTTTTGCAACATTCTTTTCCGTTTATACGGCATCAAAACAGGCGGTAATCCGACAGGATTGCCGCCTGTTTCTTCTTTGTCTAAACAAAAAATGATCGTTGCAAAACTGCTACGCACCGAAAGACAAAGCTTTTTGCTGTGAAACGCGGCAAAAGCCGCAGGACATACTGACGTATGCCTGCGGCTTTTAACAAAGTTTCGCACAAAAAGATTGTCTTTCAGCTGCAATATCCCTGTCTTGCCTCGCCCAAAGCGGGGCGCGGTGCGGCTATCCACACCGCGCCCTTGCTTTTTTTGTAAAAACGGTTGACTTTTCCTTTTGCCTATATTAAAATATAACTACTTATAGGGCGGAATGCCCGCAGGGGAAAGAGAGGAAATAGTCGTGAAAAAACCGTTTAGCAAACTGTTGGCGCTGTTTTGTTCGTTGGCGCTGTTGCTGTGCCTGACGCCGGTCGTTTGGTTCCCGACCGCGGCAGAGGGAGCTACGCTGATATTGACCAACTCGTTCAATACAGCCGCCTCCGAAGATTTCTATAACACCATCTATCAGAGTAGGCACTCCAACCGCTCCGACATCGGGGAGCACGGGAATAATATGGGGGTTGCGCATCTGACATCCTCGACGGAAAGCTGTGCACCCGGGGATACCGGTGTGATGCAGATGCAATATTTGGACGGCGCGAACACGTCGGGCGAAGGCGGGATCGGCTTTCGTCTGGTCGGCGGCGCCGGTGGCGACTCCAAGTTCAACGCCACCAAAGGTGTCACCTACCAGGTTTCGTTCTGGTATAAGGTGTCGGCTCTGCCGAGCGGTGCGTCGGGCAAGATCGTCTTCCGCAACGGCTCCTGCAACTGGGGCCCGCCGAATCTCGGC
>CALDHV010000244.1 GCA_937902305.1 uncultured Clostridia bacterium | reverse complement strand
GTCTCCGTGATGCATGCGAACCAGACCTCGCTGGACGGCTACAAGGAGATCGTCTTCACCGTCATCGGCGAAGGGGCGTACGGGCTCTTCCGCTTCGAGTCGGGCGCCCATCGCGTCCAGCGCGTTCCCGAGACCGAGGCGCAGGGACGCATCCACACTTCCGCCGCGACGGTGATCGTGTTCCCGGAGGCGGACGAGACCGACGACGATTTCGAGATTCCCGAGAAGGACCTGCGCATCGACATCTTCTGTGCCGGCGGCCATGGCGGCCAGGGCGTGAACACGACGTATTCCGCCATCCGCATGACCCATCTGCCCACGGGACTGGTGGCGCAGTGCCAGGATGAACGCAGCCAGCAGCGCAACAAGGAGAAGTGCCTGGCCACCCTCAAGGCGCGCATTCTCGACCAGAAGCGCCGCGAAGAGGAGGCGAAGGCCGGGGCTTCGCGGCTTTCCCTGCGCGGCAGCGGCGACCGCAGCGAGCGCATCCGCACCTACAATTTCCCGCAAGGGCGGGTCACCGACCACCGCATCGGCTTGACACTGTATAAGATCGACAGCATCATAAACGGCGATCTCGACGAGCTGATCGACGCTCTCGCCGCCGGAAGTCGGCAGGCGGAAGCCACCGAAAACGAATAAAAGAGGGCATCTTTTATGGAAACCTTACTGTTACGACCCGATACGCAGGGCATCGACCGCGCCGCCGCGCTGTTGCGCGATGGTGAATTGGTCGCCATCCCGACCGAAACGGTTTACGGGCTTGCCGCCGACGCACTCAATCCGACGGCGGTACGGGCGATCTTTGCCGCAAAGGGGCGTCCGGTCGATAATCCGCTGATCGTTCACATCGCGGATATAGATGCGTGGGCGCCGCTGGTGCGTCAGATCCCCGAGGCGGCAAAAAAGCTGGCCGAAGCCTACTGGCCGGGGCCGCTGACCATCATTTTGCCCGCCTCCCCCATCGTCCCGCCGGAGGTCACGGGCGGACTGTCCACCGTCGCGGTGCGCTTTCCCGCGCACCCGGTCGCGCAGGCGGTCATTTTGCGCGCGGGCTGTCCGTTGGCGGCGCCGTCCGCCAACCGCTCCGGCGCACCAAGCCCGACCAATGCCCGCAGGGTCACGGAGGATATGCAGGGACGCATCGCCGCCGTGCTGGACGGCGGAGTCTGCGATGTCGGGGTGGAATCCACCGTGGTGGATCTGAGCGGCGAGCACCCCCGTCTGCTCCGACCGGGCGGGATCACGCCCGCCATGCTGGAGGCAGTGCTCGGCGAGATCGAGATCGACCCCGCTGTCACCCATGCGCTCAAGGAGGGGAGCGTTGCCGCTTCCCCCGGTATGAAATACAAGCACTACGCGCCGAAAGCGCAGGTGTATCTGGTCAAAGGCACGACCGAGCAATATACGCGCTTCGTCAACGCCCGAAAAGCCCCCGGCGTAGCGGCGCTTTGCTTCGATGAGGCGACCGACAGCCTCACCGTCCCCGCCCTCTCCTACGGAAAAAAAGACGACCCCGCCGACCAAGCACAACAGCTGTTCGATGCCCTGCGCCGGCTGGATGAAATGGGGGCGGAAACGGTGTACGCACAAAGCCCCTGCCCGCAGGGCGTTGGTCTGGCGGTGTACAATCGCCTTATCCGCGCCGCGGCATTCCGCGTCCTGCACACAACGCGGGTCATCGGGCTGACCGGGCCGACCGGCGCCGGCAAATCCACCGTTGCAGACGAATGGAAAAAGCGCGGCGCTGTCATTATCGACGCCGATGTCATCGCCCGGCAGATCACCGAAAAGGGTAGCCCCTGCCTCGCGGAATTGGTGCAAGCGTTCTCCCCCGCCATCCTGTGCGCGGACGGCAGTCTTGACCGTGCCGCGCTGGCAAAGGTTGCGTTTTCTTGCTCTAAAAACACCAAGCGGCTTAACGATATTACTCATCCTGCCATCACGCGGATCATCCGCGACCGGCTGGAGGAAACCGCCGAAAACGGGCAAACCGCCGTCATCGACGCGCCGCTCCTTTTCGAAGCGGGTGTGGATGCCTTATGCGACACGATCGTCGCGGTGCTGTCCCCGCTCGAAGCGCGACTTGCCAGGATCTGCGCGCGAGACGGTATCGACGAGCAGGCTGCCCGCCGCCGGATCTCCGCCCAGCCGGAGGACGGCTTTTACCGCCGCGACGGTGTACATATCGTGGATAATCTTGAAGACGAGCCTGCCCTACGGCAAAAAGCCGGCTCATTGTGGGACACCTTGACGAAAGGAGAATAGGATGAGGGTAGCCCGTTCAATTGTTGTCGTCTTGCTTTGCGCCGCCGTTTTGATCGGCGGTCTTACGGTGCTGAATTACGCGGAAAAGCGGTATCTTTCCGCCGCGTTCCCGCTCAGCTACACCGATGAGGTCAACATCTCTGCCAAGGAGTTCGGCGTGTCGCCCTCGCTGATCTACGCCGTCATCTACATCGAAAGCCGGTTTGATCCGATGGTCGTATCCTCCGCCAACGCGCGCGGGCTGATGCAGAT
The DNA here is from genome assembly GCA_937902305.1 of uncultured Clostridia bacterium. Classification (GTDB taxonomy): domain Bacteria; phylum Bacillota; class Clostridia; order Oscillospirales; family Acutalibacteraceae; genus UBA5905. Next base: position 834 of record CALDHV010000244.1, on the reverse strand, counting down.
GACCGAAAGCACCTTTGATTTTGTTGCCTATCGGATGAAAGAGACCGGGCGGTACACCTATGACGATCTTTTCGACCCGCAGGTCAGCATCCGCTACGGGACTTATCTGCTGTCGTATCTGATCACAACATTTCACAATGAAGAAACCGCACTTGCGGCGTACAACGCCGGCATCAGCGTGGTCAGTCAATGGTTGCTCGACCCGGACTGCTCCGCCGATGGCGTTCATCTTGAGCATATTCCGTATTCCGAAACCGAAAACTATGTCTTACGTGTTGTCGAAACACGCAAGCGGTTTTGCCGCATATATTCTATCGTATGAAAGGGGTCATCCAAATGGAAAAGGAACTCACCAAAGCAGAAAAACTGAAGGAACAGCTTTATTATCAGCCCAAGCACGGCACCCGCACGCTCAACGATGAAAAGATCGCCGTTTGCGACGCTTATTGCGAGGGGTACAAGTCCTTTCTCAACGAGGCAAAAACCGAACGGGAGGCTGTCACCGCCGCTCTGCGGCTTGCCGAAGCCAAAGGCTTCACCGCATTTGACCGGGACAAAAAATACGCCCCCGGCGACAAGATTTACTATAACAATCGCGGAAAATCGCTGATTTTAGCGGTCATCGGCACCCGTCCGATCACCGATGGCATCACCATCGCCGCCGCACACATCGACTCACCCCGGCTCGACCTCAAGCCCAACCCGGTGTATGAGGACACCGAGCTTGCGTACTTTGATACCCACTACTACGGCGGTATCAGAAAATATCAGTGGGCGACTATCCCGCTCGCACTTCACGGTACGGTATGCCGTGCAGCCGGGCAAATACCGGAT
>CALDHV010000243.1 GCA_937902305.1 uncultured Clostridia bacterium | reverse complement strand
CCGCCCCCAAGGGTGTAGTCGAAGAAGAAGGTGCCGCGTCCGTCAACGGTGAACGCGAGAACACTCCCCCCTTGCGGCGCCGCAATGCCCTCGCCCAGACCGCCAACCAGTTCCCACCAATTGTCAGGATCGTTCACAATCCGATATCTACTTCCATCCTTTGCAGCAATCGCCACCCGCACGGCTTGCTCGCTCGGCGCCAGATGGTCGAGGTGCTCAAACGAGAAGGAGGCGTTGAGCGTTTCCAGTGGCGAACCGCCGACGACGATGTGCCTGATGTCGTAGACCTGCTTCGTCACCTCGCCCGGCGTCCAGTAATCCGTCTGGCGATGGCCCTTCTTTCCGCTCGCCAGCGTCTGCGCCTCACCCGCCGAAAGCGGGATGAGCCGCACCGCAAAATCGCCGATGCGCTGATCGAAAAAGGCTATTAATAAAGTGGTTGTAAAAACTTGTTTTTTACAACCACTTTATCGTTTAATCTTTCATTTTCGGTTTGGCGGATGCTAATGGGTTGGCGTTTGCCGCGCGCTCGAGCTGTTCGGTTGAGGTGTGCGTGTAAATCTCCGTTGTACCGAGGTTTTTATGTCCGAGGATTTCCTTGAGCACCAGCACATCTACGCCGCCTTGCTGATACATCAACGTGGCGGCAGTATGACGCAATTTGTGTGTGGAAAAATCCTCAGCACCTGGGATTTGTTTAAGATAGCCTTTGACAATAAAATGAATGCCCTGTAAACTGATGCGCTCTTTTGTATGACCGTAAAATAGTGCTTTTTTATCCTTTGTCCCGTCCACGGGACGTTTGGGCAAATACGCCTCCAAGGCGCGTTGGCAGGCTTCATTGAGATACAATATCCGTTCCTTATTGCCTTTACCAATAACCCGCAAAGTGTGATCGGATCGCACATCCGATAAGTTCAGTCCGGCAATCTCAGCACGCCGCAATCCGCAATTCAACAGTAATGTCAGAATACAATAATCGCGCTCGGGATATTTGCCATCGGATGCAAGATTTAGTAGTTCAAGCGATTGATCCAATGTCAGGTATTTCGGCATACGGGACGGCATTTTCGGTATGGAAAGATTTTTAGCGGGATTTTCCGGCAGTTGATGCGTAATATCGGTCAGATAATGGAAAAACTGTCGTAAAGATGAAACCTTACGTGCACGCGTTACATTCGAGTTTCTGCGATCACTTTTGGTATAATTTAGGAACTCAAAGAGATCCTTTAAGGTTACGGTACGCAAAAGCTCCAGATCGACAGAGGAAATGGAGATCGGATCATCATTGTCGGGCGCAAGACCATTATCAATCAAAAGAAACCGAAAGAAAGTACGCAGATCAATATAATACCCGTCTGTAGTGTTGGAGGAACGACCTTTGACGGTTTCCATATACCCGAGGTACTCACTCAAAATCGGCGGACAATCCGCATAATATGCCTTTTTGATCGTTAATCCCTCCCCTTTACTATACTAAATATTAATTTAGTATAGTAATATCTATTTTTTGGCAGTTCTCTCTCCCGAGTTTTAATGTTGGGAGAAAAACAACAATAAACTTTATATGTTTGTTTATGGCTCATTCATTATATCAATTTTTGCATCATTTGTAAAGAAAAACAATTCATATTACAATTGTGGAGATATTTTTGTAAAAAATTATTGACTATTCATTTCATTTCGTGTAAGATAAGTATGCGGTTATTCCATCGTCAATAATTTTAATACAAGTGAGGTTATGAAGATGAAAGCATTGGCAAGAAGAGCTTTAGCATCCTTGTTAGTTGTTTGTGTTCTGATGTTTGCATGCTGCTGCTTCCTTTCCTTCAGTGTTTCTGCCGCTGGAGGCTCCGATGATGGTGAACAATCGCTCAGCATTATAGTGGCAAGCGTTGAAGTAACACAAGCTCCTGACAAGGCCATCTACGTGATCGGCGAAGCGCTTGATTTGACCGGTGGTTTGGTTAAAATCACCTACACTAATGGCGTTATCAACGAGAACGTACCGATGACTGCCGCCATGATCAGCGGTTTTGATTCTTCTGAGGCTGGCACCATTACACTTACCGTGTTTGCGGGTGATGGTGAATCTGACTCCTTTGATGTAACCATTTCTGCTGCTTCTACCGTAATGCTCGGCGATGTCAACGGCGATAAGAAATGCGATTCCGAAGACTTGACTCTCATTGCGAAACACGTCGCAAAGATTGAAACCATAACTGGTGATGCTGCTATTGCAGGCGATGTTACCAAGGATGGCAAAGTCGATTCGGAAGACCTGACCAAGGTTGCCAAATACGTTGCCAAAATCATTCAATCCTTTGATTAAAATTATTAACAAATGGAAAAACACAAAGCCCGTCGGGATACCGGCGGGCTTTGTGTTTGGTTGATCGTGGTTAGTATACCTCTTCCCTACTCTTATACACTATCAAGGATTTTCTTTTTTTATCAGTGCAATGCCCAGCTCCGCAAGTTGTTGTTCATCGACAGATGACGGACAATCGGTCATCAGTTCCGTCATATTCTGCACCTTCGGATATGCCACTACATCGCGAAGGCTGGTGGCACCAAGCATTTGCATTGTCAGGCGATCCAGACCGATCGCCATACCACCGTGCGGCGGTGCGCCATAGCGGAACGCGTCAAGCAGGAAACCGAACTTCATCTGTGCCTCCTCATCGGAAAGCCCCAAAGCGCGGAACATATGGTTTTGCAATTCGGAATCGGTGATGCGGATCGACCCGGATGCCAATTCGATGCCATTCAAAACCAAGTCGTAAGCCTTGGCAAACACCTTCCCGGGGTCGCTGTCGAGATACGGGATACATTCATCCAAAGGCGAAGTAAACGGATGATGCATCGCGAGCCAGGTTTCACTTTCCTCGTCCCATTCAAAGAACGGGAACTCGGTGATCCATAACAGATTATATCCCTCGCGCGGGATCTCCAGCTTATTAGCAAGCTCCAGACGCAGAGCGCCGAGCGTAGTCAGTACGTGTTTCTTCACCGTATCGGCAACGATCAGCACGACATCCCCCTGCTCCGCTCCGGCGGCAGTAAGCACTGCCTGCATTTCATCGTCCGATAAGAATTTGCCGAATGATGAGCCGCAGTTTTCCTCTGTCCAGCGCACCCAGGCAAGCCCCTTTGCGCCGATGCCCTTGACCATTTCGGTCAGCTTGTCGATTTCCTTGCGAGTCAGGCGACTGGCGGCGCCTTTGGCATTGAGGCAACGCACGGTGCCGCCGGACTGCACGGCGGATGAAAACACCCCAAAGCCGCATCCGGCAACCGCATCGGACAGATCCACGATCTCCATACCGAACCGGGTATCCGGTTTATCCGAGCCGTAGCGTTCCATCGCCTCGGTATAGGTGAGCCGCGGCAACGGCAACGCTACATCGACATCCAATACGTCCTTGAATACGCGTCCTCGACATCGACAAAGGACATCTCCATATCGATTTGCGTGAACTCCGGCTGACGGTCGGCGCGCAGATCTTCGTCGCGGAAGCACCGCGCAAGCTGAATGTAGCGGTCAAAGCCCGCCACCATACTCAACTGCTTATATAACTGCGGTGACTGCGGCAGCGCGTAAAACGAGCCGTTATGCACGCGGCTGGGCACCAAAAAGTCCCGTGCGCCCTCCGGCGTGGATTTGATGAGCATCGGGGTTTCCAGCTCAACAAAGCCCTGCTCGTCAAAGTAGTCGCGCGTCCCCTTGGCGATGCG
>CALDHV010000242.1 GCA_937902305.1 uncultured Clostridia bacterium | reverse complement strand
CGCCATATTATCCGGGTGCAGGGTGCGGCCGGTGCCGCCGCCCGAAGCCACGGAGAAATACTTTTTGCCGTTCTCGATCGCCCATTTCTTATAGGTGCCGGCGACCGGATGCTGGAAGCGGGTCGGGTTGGTGGAGTTACCGGTGATGGAAACACCGACATTCTCCAGCTTCATGATCGCGACGCCCTCCGGCACATTGTCCGCGCCGTAGCACTTGACGTCCGCGCGCGCGCCCTTGGAGAACGCCTTGGTCGATACGACCTTGACCTCCTCGGCGTACGGATCGAACTCCGTCTCCACATAGGTGAAGCCGTTGATGCGGCTGATGATATATGCCGCGTCCTTGCCCAGACCGTTGAGGATGACCCGCAGGGGCTTCACACGCACCTTGTTGGCGTTGAGGGCGATCTTTATCGCGCCCTCGGCGGCGGCGAAGGACTCGTGGCCCGCCAGGAAGCAGAAGCACTCGGTCTCCTCCGACAGGAGCATCTTGCCGAGATTGCCGTGGCCGAGACCGACCTTGCGGTTTTCCGCGACCGAGCCGGGGATGCAGAACGATTGCAAACCGACACCGATATTGGCGGCGGCGGTGGCGGCGGACTTGTCGCCGGTCTTTTCGGCGGCCTTCAGCGCGATCGCCGCACCGACGGTGTATGCCCACTTGGCGTTTTCAAAACAGATCGGCTGCGTCTCCTGCACGATGGTGTAGGGATCAATGCCGTATTTGTCGCAGATCTCCTTGCATTCGTCCACCGACGAAATGCCATACTCCTTCAGAACACCGAGGATCTTGCCCTCGCGTCTCTCGTAACCTTCAAACTGTGCCATTCTGTCGTCCCCCCTTCTCATTCCTTGCGCGGATCAATGTACTTGACCGCGCCGTCTTCTTCACTGAAACGACCGTAATGGCCGAGGGATTTTTGGTACGCCTCATTGGGCTCCATACCCTTTTTGATGAAATCGGTCATTTTGCCGAGGGAAACGAACTCATAGCCGATGACCTCGTTGTTCTCATCCAGCGCCATACGGGTGCAATAGCCCTCGGTCATTTCGAGGTAACGCACGCCCTTTGCCTTGGTGCCGTACATCGTACCGACCATCGAGCGATAGCCCTTACCGAGATCCTCCATACCGGCACCGATAACCAGACCGTCATCGGAGAAAGCCGACTGACTGCGACCATACACGATCTGCAAAAACAGCTCGCGCATCGCCGTATTGATGGCATCGCAAACGAGGTCGGTATTGAGCGCCTCCAGCACGGTCTTGCCGGGCAGGATCTCCGCCGCCATCGCCGCGGAATGGGTCATTCCGGAGCATCCGATGGTCTCGACGAGAGCTTCCTCGATGATGCCGTTCTTGACGTTAAGCGAGAGCTTGCACGCGCCCTGCTGAGGTGCGCACCAGCCGATACCGTGGGTGAGACCGCTGATATCCTTGATCTCAAAGGCTTTGACCCAGTTTCCTTCTTCCGGAATGGGAGCGGGACCGTGCTTCGGACCCTTGGCGACAGTACACATAGCTTCAACAGCCTGAGAATACTGAATCATGATGATTGTCTCCTTTTTAGAATAATATTACAGAATGATTTCGCCGTAGCACTTGCCGAAGGCGCACGCTGCGTTGGCTTCGTCGGTG
>CALDHV010000241.1 GCA_937902305.1 uncultured Clostridia bacterium | reverse complement strand
GTGCCGGAGGCAGAACTGCATATCCCCGTATATCGCATACGCCGCGATCGGGTCATTGGTATTCATCCGCGCACCGCCTCCCCTGCATAGTTCCTGCTGATTATAGCATGCAAAATGTCCGATTTCAAGTGTGTAAATCGGACATTTTGCCACCTATTTTTGCCGATATTAGACATTAGACGTTAGACGATAAGGGCTTCGGATCGTGCGTAGCCGGAGGTTTTTGCGTATATCGGAATACTGTACCGCAGGATGCGGCGTCCCCGACGCATACCGTTTTCTGACAAGCTTACCGCTTCGGTACAGTGACCCCCATAACGCAGAATCACCGCTTATCCGAATAGGACAAGCGGTGATTTTTATTTACATTTCCCGGATGCGGCGGCGCAGAGGAAGCACCGCGGCAGGGGGGACGGACAGTTCGTCGATGCCCATATTGAGAAAAGCGTCGGTCAATGCGGGGTCAGCCCCCAATTCCCCGCAGATGCCGATCCATATCCCGGCGGCGTGAGCGTTGTCGGCGGCGATGCGCACCTCGCGCAGAATCGCCTCGTGATGGGGGTCGAAAAACTCCGCCAGCCGGTCATTCTGGCGGTCGAGCGCCAGCGTATATTGAGATAGATCGTTGGTGCCGACCGAGAAAAAATCGACCTTTTTCGCCAGTTGATCGGAGATCATCACCGCGGCGGGCGTTTCGATCATAATGCCCTGCGGCGGCACGCGGTAGGGGATGCCCGCCTGTTTAAGCTCCGCGCTTACCTCATCGACCAGGGCGGCGATGAGGTCAAGCTCTGTGCAGGATATGATCATCGGGTACATAATGTGCAGATCGCCGTAAACCGCCGCCCGCAAAAGCGCGCGAAGCTGTGTCTTGAAAATATCCGGTCGGGTCAGACACAGCCGGATCGCGCGACAACCGAGCGCGGGGTTGTCCTCCGGCTCCATCGGGAGCGCATCGGTCTGCTTGTCCGCCCCAATATCCAGTGTGCGGATGACCACCTTTTTGCCCGGGAGCGCCTCCAATACCTGCCGATAGGCGGCAAGCTGTTCCTCCTCACCCGGCAGATCGGTGCGCCCGAGATACAGGAACTCACTGCGGAACAGACCAATGCCGTCCGCGTCGTTTTCCAGCACCGCCGTGATGTCACCAACTCCGCCGATATTGGCGCATATTTCCATTTTTCTGCCGTCGCGGGTGACACTTTCCAGCCCCTTGAGCCGGGCAAGCGCCTGCCGCTCGGCTTGCCGGGCGGCAACGGTCTGCCGCGCTGACTTCAGCGTTGCCTCGTCCGGCTCGAATATCACCTCGCCCCGCTCGCCATCCACGATTGCCGTCATCCCGGAGCGCAGGTCATCGAGCGCCAGCGGCACCGAGATCAACGCGGGAATATTCATCGTGCGCGCCAGTATGGAGGTGTGGGAATTGACCGAGCCGCGCACCGTGACGATCGCCAGCAGATTGTTTTTGTCAAGACGGAGCGTATCGCTCGGGGTCAGCTCCTCCGCGATCAGGATCGCGGGAACGTCGCCGTCATCGTCCGTTTCGCCGGTCAGACACCGTACCAGTCGCGCGGAAATATCCCGCACATCGGTGGCGCGCTCTTTCATATACTCATCATCCATCTGCGCAAAGGTGCGGGAAAACTGCTCGCCGGTCTGCGCCACAGCGTATTCCGCATTGACGCGCTCGCCGTCGATCAAATCGTCGATCGCCGCGCGGTAGTCCTCGTCCTCCAGCATCATCTGATGGATCTCGAATATCGCCGCGACCTCCTCGCCGGCATCCCGCATCGCCCTGTCATACAAGGTAGCAAGCTGTGCCTGCGCCGTTTCGACGGCGCGGGCGACCCGCTCCTTTTCTGCCGCAGGGTCGTCAATAGCGATCCGACGGACTGCCGACGGCGGCATCAGCAAACGCACCGTGCCGACCGCGATACCGGGAACGACCGTCTTGCCTTTTACGCGTATCATATCCACTTACCAAAAGAAAGGATCGACCTTTCCCTTTCTTTATAAATTATTCTCCATAAAAGTCCGGATCGCGGCGGCGCAAGCCACCTCGTCCGCGCCCTCCACCGTCACGGTGACGGCGGTGCCGGTCTTGATGCACATTCCCATCAGTGCCATCAGCTTGGCCGCCTCGGCGCTTTTGCCGCCGGCGGAAAGCGTGATGGTGCTTTGATACATCCGTGCTTCCTTGACCAGCGCTCCCGCGGGGCGGGCGTGCAGACCGCTCGAATTTGTGATGACAACTTCACGAGTTTTCATAAACCTTATATCTCCTGTGTTTTAGATATCCCGGGACTCCTTCTCTGCGGGTGTTCCGAGGGAAATACTCTTCTTCTCCAGTAGTATACCAAAAAAGTCCGAGAAAATCAAGTGTCAATACAGAGGATTTTTTGAACCGATGCCGCCATTTTTTATCATATTTCACAATTTCGCGATTCCCCCGGCCCGGCCGGCCCCTTACTCGTGCGTGCGGATGCTCTCGATGCGGAGCTTCTTCAGTGCGGTCTGCGCGTCAACGCCCTTGGAGAGATTGACGCGGTAGGACAAAACGGGCTCGAGCTCAGGTGCCGAAGAGTTTTTCTCTTTGCCGAGCCCCTGACCGATGTAGCTTCGGCTCAGTCCCTGCACGGCGCACACCGTGCCCGCCTCAGCTTCGGTGACTGCCTCAAACTTTGCGCCCGAATATATGCGAATGCCGTTTATCTTTTCGCTCACTGTATTGCCGTTTTTGTCCTCATATTCAATGTTGTTTAGTGGT
>CALDHV010000240.1 GCA_937902305.1 uncultured Clostridia bacterium | reverse complement strand
AGGTGGATGGCTACGCCATTTCCGACAAGCGCACCAATATGGATAAGGTGCGGGAAAACATCGGTATGGTGTTCCAGCAATTTAATCTGTTTTCGCACAAGACGGTGCGTGAAAACATCATATTTGCGCCGGTTGAGCTGAAAAAGATGACCCGTGCGCAGGCGAACGCGCGCGCCGACGAGCTTTTGGAGCGGGTGGGTCTGTCGGATAAGGCGGACAGTTATCCGCACCAGTTGTCCGGCGGTCAGCAACAGCGCGTTGCGATCGCCCGATCGCTGGCGATGAACCCCGATATTATGCTTTTTGACGAGCCGACCTCCGCGCTTGACCCCGAAATGGTGGGCGAGGTGCTGGCGGTTATGAAAGAGCTGGCGGCGGAGGGAATGACGATGGTCGTTGTCACCCACGAAATGGGCTTTGCGCGGGATGTTGCCGACCGTGTGCTGTTCCTCTCCGACGGCGTGATCGTCGAGCAGGGAACGCCGGACGAATTGTTCGATCATCCCGTGTCCCAACGCACCAAGGACTTTTTGAGTTGCGTTTTGTAAGAAAATTACTTTTCAAACCTCTCCGCTTGCGGAGAGGTTTATTCTTGACTTTTTTTCTTGTTTTTCGTACAATATAGGTGTAGTACATTTCAAAGGACGGTCGGTATGACGATTGTAAAAACAGAGGGCAAAGCGCGGCGCGGCATCTTCGAAACGCCGCATGGCACGGTGCAGACACCTGCCTTTATGAATGTTGCGACTTGCGGCGCGATCAAGGGCGCGGTCTCCTCATTCGATCTGCGCGACCTCAAATGCCAGGTGATGCTGTGCAACACCTATCATTTGCACGTGCGCCCCGGGGATGACCTCGTTTACCGGATGGGCGGACTGCATCGTTTTACCGGTTGGGACGGTCCCATTCTGACCGACAGCGGTGGGTTTCAGGTGTTTTCGCTTGCCGGTCTGCGCAAGATCGGGGAGGAGGGAGTGCATTTCCACTCCCATATCGACGGCGAAAAGCTATTCATCGGCCCGGAGGAAAGTATGCAGATACAGTCCCACCTCGGCTCGACGATTGCTATGGCATTCGATGAATGTGTCGCCAATCCGTCGCCGTATGACTACGCGCGTCGCTCCTGCGAGCGCACGACGCGTTGGCTTTGCCGGTGCAAGGAGGAAATGGCGCGGCTTAACGCCCTACCGGATACCGTCAATCCCCGGCAGATGCTGTTTGGCATCAATCAGGGCTGTACTTTTGAGGATCTTCGGATCGAGCACATGAAAGAAATAGCAAAACTGGACCTTGACGGCTA
>CALDHV010000239.1 GCA_937902305.1 uncultured Clostridia bacterium | reverse complement strand
GAGGATGTAGGAGAGCGTCGTTTTGCCGAGCCCGGGAGGGCCGTACAGAAGGACGTGATCCAATGCCTCATGCCGCTGTCGGGCGGCGTCGATATATACCGATAGGTTAGCCTTGACTTTTTCCTGCCCGATATACTCTCGCAGGGCGCGGGGACGCAGGGGATTGTCACCGTCATCCTCCGGCAGATAGGTGCCGGAAACCAGCCGGTTTTCAAGGTCAAGCTCCGGTTCGTAGTCCATAAATCACTGTCGCTCCTCTCTTTGCGGGCTTTTTTGCGGGAAATATATCCCCAATTATCCATATTACAGCATTATAACATATAATATTAAAAAAATAAAGCCCTAATAGGCAAAAAATCTCTTGATTTTGTGAATTGTTTGTAAAAAAACAGCCGTGACTGTCGTTTGGCAGTCACGGCTGTTGCGACTTACGCTTGGGTCAGGGTGATGCGGACGATTTTTCCGTCTGCGGTCACGGCATCCAAATGGGCGTTGACCTTGAGAGGTTGTCCCACATTGACGACATCCAGCACCGCGTTTTCGGCGTCCTTGACCTCGGCGCCGGTGACGAGATAGGTCTGGAAAATAAAGCGGTTGAAGAAATGCATATCAATTGCTTCCTTGCCCAGCAGGTGCGTTTCGGCAGGGAACAGACCGGTGATGCAATAATCGTCGAATGAGCAATCTGTATCGAACAGCTCGGACAGACCGACCGCGTCCGCCGTCATCATTTTATCGGCAAAAGCCTGTAACAGTTCCATTGTCGCCCCTCCTTTTATTCATAGATGTGGTCTGTATTCAAAACCACATCTGTGCCGCCGTCGGCGATCAGGAATGCTCCGTGGATCGCCGTGGATTTGTCGGACAGGAGGAAGGTGATCACATTGGCGATCTCCTCCGGCTCCAGGAACAGGCTCTCGTGATATTTGAGCGGGATCGCCAGCGCGTTGAGGGCGTATTTTGCCTCATCGTTCATACCGGCAACCATCGGGGTGTTGGTGGTGCCGGGTGCGATGCAGTTGATGCGGACACGGTTGACGCCCCATTTCATCGCGTGACGGCGCATCCACAGAGTCAGTGCGTATTTCGCGGTCATATAAACGGCAGAGCCGAGCCCGAGATCGGACTGATCCATACCGCCGACGATGCCGAGCAATGTTTCTTCGCTGTTTTCTTGAATAGCTGCCTTGACCAGATCCTTGATGACAAAGCCCTCGGCGATGGAGTTGGTGGACAGCAGTACGCAGGAGCCGTGCTTCATCTTAAGCAGGTCAAAACAGCCCTCCGCGATGGCGGCGGCACCGTAGTAGTTGAGGGACATCATCAGCTTGAGATTGCCACAGGAGCCGGGCACACCGGCACAGCAGACCAAGCCGTCGATGCCGTCCGGGAAAGCGGCGTGTACGGCGTCGATCGCCGCCTGCCGCCCCGCAGGAGAGGAAAGGTCGGCATTGCAGTCGCCGCCGCGCAGGTCGATATTGAACACCTTATGACCGCACTGCTCCAACAGCGCTTTGGTCGCGGCACCAATGCCGCTTGAAGCGCCGGTAATCACATAATTGTTCATTTGTAAGCCCTCCGACATTTACAGGTTCACGCCGTAGTCCATCACGATGGACTGACCGGTGACGGGGGCGGACTCGTCGGAGGCGAGATAGACGATCAGGTGCGCAACGTGCTCCGGCTCACAGATCATCGGCACACGCTGGATGTCGGCGTGCTTCATAAGCTGATTGATGAGATCCATATCCGGGATGACCTGAGCGCCGGCGTTCATCGGGGTGTTGATGGAGCCCGGGCAAATGGCATTGACGCGGATATTGTCGCTGTTGAGACGCAGGGCGGCGTGGCGGGTTTCCGCGATGATGGCACCCTTGGAGGCAACATAGGCGGCACCGCCGTTGCCGACGACACCGGCGACCGATGCGACGTTAATGATGGAGCCGCCGTTCTTCGCGGCGAGCATGGCGCGGGATGCCTCACGCATACAGTAAAGCGTACCTTTGGTGTTGGTGTTCAGGATGCGGTCGAGATCCTCGTCCTTGAACTTGTCGATCGAGGGGAGACCGTCCTCGAGGATACCGGCGGAATTGACGATGACGTCCAGTCTGCCGTATTTCTCAACGGCGGTGTCCACCAGTGCTTTGACCGATTCCGGGTCGGTAATATCGGTCGCAACGGGAAGTGCCGTGCCGCCCGCATTGCGGAT
>CALDHV010000238.1 GCA_937902305.1 uncultured Clostridia bacterium | reverse complement strand
AGCTCCGACGAGCGTTCCGCCGTGCGGGAGGTGACGCTGTGCCTGATCCGGGAGGGATACCGGCGGGTGCTGTTCTTGCACGATACCGTGACCTATAGCTGTCGGCAAAAGCTCACCGGCTACCGCGACGCACACATCATCGCCGGGCAAACGACAGATGAAGCGCTGATATACCCGGTGAGCAATGACCCCGATGCCGTGACTGCGGCAGTCGCCGCCTTGCTGAAAGAGGGTGCCGTGTTCGATGCCGTCGTCGCCGTCAAAGACGAGCAGGCGATCGGCGCGCAAAAGGCGCTCGCCGCCGCCGGACGCACTGTGCCGGTGGTCGGCTTCAACAACTCCCTGCCGTCGCGGTGCAGTACCCCGACCCTTACCAGCATCGACAACGCCCTGCCGCAGATGTGCCGCACGGCACTCCATATGCTGGACGACCTGCTGGAAAAGAAGAAAGTGACCACCCACGCCATCATTCCCGCCCGTCTGGTCGAGCGGGAAAGTTATCATCGAAAAAAAGGAGAGGATACCCTATGAAAGCATTTATGGACGAGGATTTTCTGTTGACCACCGAAACCGCACGCGCCCTGTATCACCGCTATGCGCAGGATATGCCGATCATCGACTATCACTGCCACATCAATCCGCAGGAGATCGCCGAGGATCGGCGATTTGACAATATCGCGCAGGTTTGGCTGGGCGGCGACCACTATAAGTGGCGCGTCATCCGCTCCAACGGCGTGCCCGAGGAGGAGATCACCGGCGATGCCGATGACCGGGTGAAGTTCCAGCGCTTTGCGGAGGCGATGCCCCGCGCGATCGGCAACCCGATGTATCATTGGACGCATCTCGAGCTCAAGCGCTATTTTGGCTTCGACGGTGTGCTCAACGGCGACACCGCCGAGGAGGTCTGGCAGCTTTGCAATCGCAAGCTCCGCGAAGACCCGCAGATGACGGTGCGCGGACTGATCCGCCAATCCGGCGTCAAGGTCATCGGCACCACCGATGACCCCGCCGACGATCTGCGCTTCCACGCCGCGATCGCCGCCGAGGGCATCGACGATTTCAAGGTCGTGCCGTCCTTCCGCCCCGACAAGGCGGTGCAGATCCACAAGCCGGGCTTTGCTGCGTACATTGAAAAGCTGTCTGCCGCCAACGGCATTGCCATTCGCACCGTTGCCGATGTCAAGGCGGCGCTGTCGGTCGCCATGGATCGCTTCGGGGCGCTCGGTTGCCGCGCCAGCGACCACGGACTGGACTATATGCTGTACCGTCCCGCGGATGATGCGGCGGTGGAGGCGGTATTCCGCAAGGGACTTGCCGGCGATCCGATCTCGGCGGCGGAATCGGAAATGTACCAGACGGCGCTGTTGCTGTTCGTCGGACGGGAATATGCCCGGCGCGGCTGGGTGATGCAGCTGCACTACAACGTCCAGCGCAACACCTCGACCGACAAGTTCCGCCGCATCGGGCCGGATGCCGGTTGCGACTGCATCGGCACCAACGACGGCAGTATCGCGCTGACCTCGTTCCTCGACGCGCTCGACCGCGACGGGCAACTGCCGAAAACGGTCATCTACTCCCTCAACCCCGCCGACAATGCTCTCATCGGCTCGGTCATCGGGTGCTTCCAGGGCCCCGGTGCCGCCGGTAAAATCCAGCACGGCTCGGCGTGGTGGTTCAATGACAACAAGACCGGTATGGAGGAGCAGATCATCTCGCTCGCCAATCTCGGCTTGCTCGGCAATTTCATCGGTATGCTGACCGACTCGCGCAGCTTCCTCTCCTACACGCGGCACGAGTATTTCCGCCGTATTCTGTGCGGTGTCATCGGCAGGTGGGTCGAAAACGGCGAATATCCCGCCGACATCCCCACGCTGGGTGCACTGGTACAGGACATTTGCTACAACAATGCCAAGCGATATTTCGGGTTTTAAGGAGATGAAATTATGACCATCACCAAAGGCATTTTCCCGCAGGGAAAGAAAAAAAGCCTGATTTTCAGCTACGACGACGACTATCGCAGTAATGTCAAGCTGGCGGATATGTTCCGCCGGTACGGCGTCAAGGCGACTTTCAATTTTAACGGCGTCGGCATCGCCGAGGACGGCACGCAGGACGGTGCCGCCAAGCCGATCATATCTAAAAGCGAGGTCAAGGCCATCAGCGAGGATTTCGAGGTCGCCTGCCACGGCTACCGCCACCCTGCCTACGGCTATCTCAACTGCGCGCAGGTCGCCGATGACCTCATCTGCGACCGCCGGGCGCTGGAGGAGATCGTCGGCAAGCCGATCCGCGGCTTTGCTCTGCCGAGCGGCGTTTTCAGCGAGGAGACCAAGGCCATCCTGAAAAGCTGCGGCGTTGTTTACAGCCGCACCATCAACGATTCGCGCAATTTCGATATGCCCGCCGATTTTTTGGAGTGGAACACCACGATCAAGCACGACCAGTTCGACGAGCTGTATGCGCTTGGCGAGGCGTATTGCAAGGGAAGCTGGCGGCTCAACACCTATTTGAGTTGCTTTCTCATCTACGGTCACTCCTATGAGCTTGACCCGCCGGAGAAATGGGAAAAGCTCGAGGAGTTTGTCCGCCGCATGGCGGGACACGATGACATCTGGTACACCACCTGCATCGACCTGTATGATTATATGCAAGCGCTCAACGGGCTGATTATGACGGTGGACGGCACCTGCGTCATCAACCCGTCACTGACCGATGTGTGGGTGCAGGCAGACGGCAAGCCAACCCTCATCCCCGCCGGACAAACCGTGCGGTTGTAAGAAAAAATGAACAAGGCTCCCCTTGCATCTCAAGGGGAGCCTTGCGCGTTTTCGAAAAACGCCTCGATCGCGGATCGGGTCGCGGTAAGCCGACCCTGGCACAGCAGGTCGTCTCCCCCGCCGCGCCCGGACAGCGCCTCGTTCATTTTCCGCGCAAAGCCCTTCAACTCATTGCCGCCGGTAACGGCGTAGCGATAGCCCGCCGCATCCTCCCCGCAGAATACCGCCGCGCGGTCGCCGCGCTTTGCGGCAAGCGCCAGCGCCATCTGACGCAGGGTATCGCCTGGCGCATCGGCGGCAAACCACACCGCCGGAGCATTGTCGGCGGTAAGCGCCGCGATGGGCGCCAGCGCAAGTGCCGTCTGCGCCTCCTGCAAGGCGCGGGACAGGGCGTCCCGTTGGGAAAGCAACCGCTCCACCGCCGATGTCAGCTCGTCGGTCTTGATAGACAGCAGTCCCGCCGCGGCGACGGTCTGGGTATAGCGGCGGCGGTAGTCCGCCAGCGCATCCCGCCCCGCCTGCATATGGATACGCACCCCGCCCTTGTAGCGGATAGCATCCAGCAGCTTGATCGACCCGATCTCGCCGGTGCGGGCAACGTGCGGCGCACAGCACGCGCAGGCGTCGATACCCTCCACCGTCACGATGCGCACCGCGCCGAACAGCTCCTTTTTACTGCGATAGGTCATCGTCTCCAGTTCATCCCCGCGCGGGAATGTGACCGTCACCGCCCGGTTATCCCACACGACGCGGTTGGCGGCATCCTCGATGTGATCGAGCTGTTCGCGGGTCAATTCTCCGTCGAGATCCAGCGTCACATCCTCGTGCCCGAGGTGAAAGCCGACGTTTTGAAGCCCGTAAGTACGGAAGATCAGCCCGGACACGATATGCTCGGCGGTATGCTTTTGCATCCGCGAAAAGCGCTGTTCCCAGTCGATCTCTCCGGTCACGGCTTTGCCGACCGGTATGGCGGAGGCGACATAATGCCACACGTCACCCTCCGTGATCTGTACATCGGTGACGGCAACGCCGTCCAAAACGCCGGTATCGGCAAACTGTCCGCCCGCCTCCGGGAAAAAGGCGGTGCGATCCAGCCGCACGGCGTAGCCGTCCTCCGCCGGACGACATTCCGCCACCCGGGCAGTGAATTGCCGGCAATAGCTGTCTTGCTCAAAGATCCTCTCGGTCAAGGGAAAAACTCCTTTCGTCCGATTTTACGAAAACGCCCGGGTGTGATCCCCTCCGCGGCGCGAAAAACGCGGGAAAAATAATAAGCATCCTCAAAGCCCACCTGCGCGGCAACAGCGGAAATCGACAGATCGGTCATCGCCAGCAAGCGACGCGCCTCTCTGACCCGCACGCGGTTGACATATGCGGAGGAGGTGGTGTGCAGTTCCTCACGAAACAGCCGAGCGACATACGATGCGGATAGCCCGACATCGGCGGATAAAGCGGCCAGCGAATGATCCGCACGCGGATCTTCCTCGATCCGTCGGAGGATGCGCCGCAATTGCGGATGAAGCGCGCATTCCCCGGTCATCACGGTACTGACCACGATCAACAATTCCCGCATCCAGGTATCCAACAGCAGCTTTTCGGCAGGACGACGGAAAGGGTCGAGTGCCGCCATCCGCTCGAGGATCGGCGCAAAGCAACCGTCCTCCGGCGCGGGAGTATAGGTCGCCACCTCCACCACTGCCACGGTATCGGAATAAGCGTAGGAATAATCTCCCGCCGGCAACGGGCGACGCACCACCTGCCAATCGGCGGCGGTATCAGTCGCGGGCGCGGCAACAAAATGGATGAAATAATATCCGCAGTCGCTTGCCCGTCCCGGGCGGTACAGGGTGCCGGCAGGGATCAGCAATGCGTCACCGACCGACAGCGAATATGCCGTCCCGTCCACCGTCATTTGTAGGGAACCGGAAGTAAGGATCAGCAATAAATGCCGTTCCAGACGCTTGCCGTCATGCCAGTAGCCGCGCTTTTGTCGCACGTGTCCGAATGCCGTCATCCGGATCGGCGCGTGAAGGTCTACCAGCACATCATCGCCCCCCTCATAACACTTTCAGATGGTTTATGGTCAGTATACCACATTTTTTGTTCATTGCAATACATTTTTTGCCAAATTGCTCCATTGCTTCCGATCCGACGCGATGCTACAATAGGAAACAGGAAAGGAGCGTTTATTATGGTTTTTGATATTCGTGACTACGGCGCCGTCGCAGACGGCAAGACCCTCAACACCTC
>CALDHV010000237.1 GCA_937902305.1 uncultured Clostridia bacterium | reverse complement strand
TTACTCGGGCGTTCATCAGCTCAAGGACGGGACGATCATCTGCACGACGTACATCAAGTACCGTCCGAACGACGACCTCCAGTCTGTCGTGACGACGCGCTTCAAGGCCAAGGAGACGGACCGCCGCCGCGGCATACAGACCGGCGGACAGAAAATCAAGCGTGTATATCGCATGCGGAGCGGAGATTGCCGAATACGTAAAAACTTACACAGGCACGGCGAAAAAATATTATCTCATACAAGGTCTCGATCTCGACAAGGCCGACCCCTGGGAATTGTCCACATATCAATATCCACTTCAAAAACTTGTTGTTTCAAAATGGCTTGCCAATGTCGTCAAGAAACACAGCGCAAGCAATCCCATAACGATTCGGAACGGATTCGACACAAAACTATTCAGAATCAAGACCCCGATCGAGGCACGCTCGCCAAAATCACTGTCCGTCATGTACCATCCCTCTCCGGACAAGGGCTTTGATGCCGCCATTGATCTGGAAAAGCCGGAGATGGTATTTTTCAGTGTGCCGTATGAAAAGGGCTGGTCGGCGACCGTCAACGGCAAGCCGGCGGCTATTTTGAAAACCAATGTCGGCTTTATGGCAGTCGCCTGCCCTGCGGGCGAAAATGTCACCGTCCGCTTCACCTATCGCACCCCCGGTCTGCGGCTGGGCGGCGTGATCTCGGCGGCGGCACTGCTGATACTGATACTGTATCTTTTCTGCTGTATCCGCCCCAATCGGCGTATTCGCCGGGAGGCGGCGTGTCCCCCGCCCCCACCGCCGGCGCGGGAGCCGGAGCGCACCCCCGAGCCGCCGCGTCCCGCTCCGACCTATAGCGATGACAATTCCGCCGGAGAGGACGATTTTGACCTGTACACTTTTTATCCGCCTGCGCGGAAATAATGATATAAAAGGAGAACCGTTATGAACATCGTATGCCTGGATATGGAGGGGGTACTCGTACCCGAGATCTGGATCGCTTTTGCCGAGGCGAGCGGAATACCCGCGCTCAAGCGCACCACACGCGACGAGCCGGATTACGACAAGCTGATGCAATTCCGCCTCAACATCCTCAAGGAAAACCACCTCGGTCTCAAGGAGATCCAGCGGGTGATCGAGAAGATCGACCCGCTTCCGGGTGCCAAGGCGTTCCTGGATGCCCTGCGTGCCGAAACACAGGTAATCATCCTCAGCGACACCTTTGAGCAATTCGCCGCTCCGCTGATGAAAAAGCTCGGTATGCCGACCATTTTCTGCAACACACTGACCGTCGCGGAGGACGGCACCATCACCGGCTACAAAATGCGGGTCGCGCAGTCAAAGCTGACCACCGTCAAGGCGCTCCAGTCGATCGGCTTCGAGACCATCGCCAGCGGCGACAGCTACAACGATATGGGTATGATCCGCGCGAGCAAGGCGGGCTTCCTATTCAAAAGCACCGACAAGATCAAGACGGACAACCCTGACATCCCCGCCTACGAGGAGTTCGACGATCTGCTTGCCGCCATCGAAGGCGCATTGAACTGATAATAACGAAAAAAAAGGGCGTGCTTGTCTTATTCGACAAGCACGCCCTTTTTTGCACCTCTTTACTCGATCCGCAAGGCATCGACCGGGTTCTTCCGGGCGGCACTGCGGGACGGGATAACGCCCGCAATCAGTGTCAGCAAGGCACTGATAATCAAGAGCAGGATCGCGACCCCGACCGGCAGATAGACGATCAATCTGCCGTTGTGCGCGATCTGGTGGAAAAGCAGGGTGATCGGGATACATAAAAGCTCCGAAATCAGCACGCCGATAATGCCGGATGCCAGCCCGATCAGCACCGTTTCGGCATTGAACAGCCCGGAAATATCCTTTTTCGACGCGCCGACGGCACGCAAAATACCGATCTCGCGGGTGCGCTCCTGCACCGAGATCAGCGTGATAATGCCGATCATCAGGGACGATACGATCAGCGATATGGCGACAAAGGCGATCAGCACCGCCGATACCGCATCCACGATGGTGGTCACGGATTTGAGCAGAGTGCCGATATAATCGCTGTAAACGATCTGTTGCTCCTCGGCGACCGTGTCATTATATGCGGCGATGGCATCCTGTATGACCTCCTTGTCCTCAAAGGACGCGGCATACAGGCGGATCGTGCTCGGTGTCTCCTCATCAATAAATCCGATCTTTGCGCAGTTGGCGGCATAGCTCGAATCCGAGGCAGGCACCAAAATGTCATAGTAGACCGCGGCTTTTTCCGGCGTGGCGGAGAAAATAAGATTGTTGAACGCCTTTGCTCTCTGATATTGGGTCATCGCGGAAATGTTGACACCCTGTGCCTCCGGCATCTTAAGGTACATCGCCGCCCGCTCCTGCATCGTGCGCGGACGCACATAGGTGTTGAGCGTCGTCACTTTTTTCTCCGTGCTGACCGAGCCCTTTGCCTCGGCAAACACCCTGCCGGTGAAAATATCGGTGGTGGTATCGGCGCGTTGCGCCTTTCCGGCGGCGGAGTCATACGCCTGCGCGATCACGTGGCGGGTCAGCGCATTGGTATACCCGACAACGCCGGTAAGCATCGGCGCGGTAACGCCCTCCTTCATCCGGATGATACCCACCGCCTTGAGCGGTGTTCCGGTGCGGTACAGCGTCGTCAGCCCCGATTCGGAGGCGCGTTGATCGACATAGGTCTTTTTCGCCGCATCATAGGCATAGATGCCATCATTAAGCGCGGTCGCTACCGTCTTGGACAGTAGCCCCCGTGCGGCACTCTCGACATCCTCTGCCCCATCAAGCCCCAGCGCGTGCTTGCCGTCGTCGCTCATCCCACCGTTTTCGTCCAGGATAAGCACGGCTTCACCGGCGGCGGCAGGCCAGCTGCCGGCAACCAGATCATACTGCGTTTTCACCAGCGGCGATACTGCCT